>DATEDS010000294.1:0-3540 GCA_035281565.1 Gemmatimonadota bacterium | reverse complement strand
CACGAGCCGAACAGGGCGCTGTTCGGAAGGTAGCCGATCGGGACTCCGTTCCTGAGGGTCAGGAATCCGTAGACCGCCTCCAGGACCAGCCGATGCCCTGGCGTGGCCCCGATCATCGCGAGCTGGAGACCGTCGCCGAAGTCCACCAGCCGGACATCGTTCTCGTCCCCGTGAAGGAAGACGAGCAGGTCCCGGTGCCGTGGGATCATGGCGGCGTTGGCGAGGTTGATGATCTCCAGGGCCTCGAGCGGCGGCAGGCTCCGGACGCGGAACTCCGCGGTTCGGACGATGTTCCGGACCGAGGGTCGGGCACGGCTCGGGGGGCGGTGCTGGAAGACGACCCGGGCTCCCGGCCATTTTTCGCGCGTCCTGGCGGGCGTGTCCGGGCCGGGGGCCAGTCGGATCGGGACGTCGAGCGAGTCGTACAGCCGCTCCACCACGGGAGATTCCCCGCCGAGCGCGTGGAAGCGGCGGATCAGGAACGCCGCATCCGTCTCCTGAGGGCCCTTGAGAGACCGTATCCATTGCCTCGGCGAAAGACGCAGGGTGTCGATCGCGACGCTCTCGGAGTACGGGACAATGAGGTGCAGGGCCTTCTCCAGATCGCCTGCCTTGGCGAAATCCGCCCAATCGACCGTGATCCGGTCGGGCCACCCGGCCACGATCCGGGACGCCATCGGCCAGAAGAACGAGAAGTGGAGCGCCGTCCCCGCGATTCCGCTGTCCACGAGCTCGCCGCGAAACCGCCGCAGGTCCCCCCGGCGGTCGAACCCTTCCAGCATCCGCTCCACAAGGTCCAGGACTCCCTGGTTCTCCGGATAGGCCCGCCAGAAGCACAGCAGCTCGTGGAGATCCCGGACCTGCCCGGCGCTCGAGAGGGTCGACCTCTCGAGCTCCCGAAGGAGCTCCAGCTTCCTCGCCGCGCCACTCTTCCCGAACGCGCTCTTGAGAGACCCCAGTTCCCGCAGGGCCGCCGACGCCGACCGGGTCCCGGGACCCCGTGCGCCCCGCCTCCTGCGGTCGGCCGAGGTTTTGCTCTCGACGCGGGCTATTCCACCCCCACGGCCCCGCCGCTCCCGGCGTGAGCCTTCCATGGCAAGCGTAGACGTCCGCTGGGCAGAGATCGACAGTGTTCGAGTCCGATGGACGAGCATAGGATATCTGGGGCAAGAGATCGCGGTTGGCAAGGCCGCCGAAGCGTCGACGCTCCTTCCCTCAGGCAGGTGGGGTGGTTCGCCATGGGTCGGTTTGGCACACGAGGCCTGAAGGAGGACCTCGACCCGGACGTCGCTGCAAGGCCGCGCTCGATTCCCTTCGTCCTCAAGCTCGTCCTGGCCGCCGTCCTACTGTACGCGGTCTTCAACGTCGTTCCCCTTTCGCGGGTTCTCGAATCCATCTCCCGCGCGGATCTCCGATTTCTCCTCGCCGGGCTCGGGATTTCCCTGATCTCCATCTGGCTGTCGGCGGCGCGCCTCCGTTTTCTCGTCGAGGTGGCAGGAGAACGCCTGCCGCTGTCCCGCATCGTGAGGATCAACCTCTCGGCCAGCTGGTACGGGCTGGCCCTTCCGGGAACGCTCGCGGGCGGGATCGTCCGGTGGCACCGACTGACCCGCATCGGGGCCGGGAAGGCCGCGACCCTTGCCGCCATCACCTACGCCCGGTTGGTCCACGTGGTTACCCTGGTCCTGCTCGGGCTGCTGTTCCTGGCGGTCGAGATTCCCCATCAGGCGGGGAGCATCGCGCTGGGTCTGGTCGCCTTCCTGGTCGGATTGCTGGCTGCCGGCTACCTCGGCTTTCACGGGGAGGGCTCACGGCTGTGGAGCTCGCTGACGCGTCACGGTCCGGCCTTCGTCGGGCGTTGGCTCGAGCGTTGGCATTCGGTCGCGCGTGACGTCCGTCGCCTCTCGGGCAAGGACATGGCTTCCATGTGGGTGCTCTCGGTCCTGGAGCACGCTGTCGGGGTCGTGTCGATCTGGCTGCTGGCCCGTTCGGTGGCGATCGAAGTGTCGTTGGTCACGCTGGGCTGGATTCGATCGGCGGTCGCGATCGCGACCAGCCTGCCGATCACCGTCTCCGGGCTCGGCATCCGCGAGGGCGGGATGATCCTGATGCTCGAACCGTACGGCGTGGACGGCGCCCAGGCGGTCGCGCTGTCTTTCCTGATGCTGGCGCGCGGGGTCGTCGCGGGAGTGCTGGGCGGACTGGTGGAGGCCTGGGACGCCGTCCGGGGGAGGTAGATCCGCCCGCGCGACAGGCCCGTCAGAGAAAGATGTCCAACACTCCGCCGTCGCCGTCCGAATGCCCCATGACGCCGAGCGCATGGAGCACGGTCGGGGCGACGTCCTCCAGCCGGCCTTCGACCTCGCCGGATCGAATCCCCGGTCCGCCCGCGAAGAGGAAGCCCCGGTTCGAGTGCTCGCTCGAGCGGTTGGAGGGGCTCGAGGTGACCAGGCGGCCGCCACCGCGGAAGCCCGATTCCGGGACGAGGCCTCCCCGACACTCGACGACGAGATCCGGCGCGTCCTCGAGCTCGGGACCGGAGTAGAGCTCCTCCCGCACCCGGACCCGCTCGACCACCCGGTTGCCGGACGCGGGGTGCCTCAAGTCCATGAGCTCCTCGCGGAGCCCGCTCCGGAAGCGCTCGTAGTCCTCGGGCGCAATCGTCCCCGCCGGGCGACGACCGCGCACGTTGAGGTGGATCTGACCCAGATACCCCAGTGCGACCGCGCGCGTCCGCGACCAGTCGACGTCCTCGTGCGAAAGGAACGTAGATCCTGTGACCCGCGCTCGGTCGCTACGCGATGCCCCGTAATGGAGGCGCTTGTAAAGGTCCAGGCGGTGCGCGAGCCGTTCGGCGGTGTCGGCGCCCAGACCGAGCCGGAAGGCGGTCCGCTTCAGCCGGGTCGAAGGACCGGTGCGGAAGGCGAGCAGCCCGCGCCGGTGAAGGAAGGTGTTGAGGTGGAGCCGCTCGGCTTCCAGCCGGTGCTCCCAGGCGCTCATCACGATCACCAGCCCGTCGGGGCCCGTGAACCCGAGAATGTCGTCCACCATCCGATCGACCGATTGCAGCGACTCGAGCAGCGGATCGCGATCCCCGAACACTGCCGCCGCCGGACGGTGACCCGGCCGGCGGGGGTCGTAGAACCTCCAGAAGGCATGCAGCAGCTCGCCCACGGCGTAGAGGCAGAGCATCCCGAAGTCCCATGGCCGGCGGCGGAAGAGCGTCCGCAGTGCCTCGTGCTGCATCCGGAGAACGGCTTGCACGTGGCGGTGGAAGGCGTCCTCGCGGCCCGGGGCATATGAAGCTCCGAAGGGCACGACGTAGCCGATCCGTTGCAGCTCGGCCAGCACATCGGACGGCGCGGCGAACTCAGGGCCGACCCCCTCGTCCCCCGAAACGGCGAAGCCCGCCAGCGGCGGGATCGGGTCCAGGAACGGCACGTTCAGCAGGCCCACCCGCCGGCCCGCGTCGGACATCCGGCGGAAGAACGCATGCGGTTGAACGGTCCGCCCGTCGAACGGGATCCGATCGTAGCCGCC
>DATEDS010000293.1:0-8201 GCA_035281565.1 Gemmatimonadota bacterium | reverse complement strand
GTCCTCTTCTCGACCCAGGTGGGGATCGTGGACATCGTCACCCGCATCACGGGCGACATCCTCTACGAGCGGGTCGGACGCCGGCGGCGCACGTTGACGCTCAAGCGGACCTTCCTCATCCTGCTCACCGTCTTCGCGCTCTCCAGCATGGGGGTCGTCCTCCTCTCGTGGTGGGGCGGCGAGAGCCTGAGCGGGCTGCAGCCGGACTTCCTGGTCCTCATCGCCGGCCCCTTCACGATCGCCTCGATGGTCTGCCTGGCCGGCGTGATCGCCATCCTGAACACGCGGCACCTCCCGGCCGCACTCAGGATGCCGCGCTGGAAGCTGCTCGGCATGTACTGGTCGATGATCCTCTGGGGATGGTTCACGGCCGAGCAGATCACGCGCACCCTGATGCAGCACGCGTTCGGCCTGTCGGGCCCTGTCGTGACGTCGATCACGTTCCATCCGGTCCGGGTGGCGGCGTACGCGACCTGGCTGGCCGGTCTGGGATGGGTGGTGGCCCGGACGATCGGTCCGGGATGGCTGCGCCGGGGCGTCTAGCGGCCGCCCCCCGGCGCTCGCGCCCGCACCAGGCGCGCCTCGGCCGGAAAGCTGAGCCGTCTCCCGTCGAAGTACCGGCCCACCCGCGCCTCGACGTCGTCCCTGAGCGCGGCGGCCCGGTCCGCAGGCAGCTTCTTCGCCAGCTCCGCGATCTCGACGCTAAGGCCGGTCAGGTGGTCCCAGAAGCGGTGCGGGGTGAGCCCGGACGCCATCGCGAACGGGAGCCTCCGCTCCTCGACGTCCTCCCACCCGGCCTCGTCCAGGAGCGTGGCGAGCGATCCTTCCGCCGCGTAACGGAATCCGTGCGGATCGTCGGGCCCGGGTTGAGGGGCATCGGGGACGACCTCGAGGACGGCCTCGTTGATCGCGCCGAAGAACGCGTTCCGCTCGCGCTCCGCCCAAACCGCGAAAACGCCGCGCCCGCCGGGTGCGAGCGCGGACCGGAGGGAGGCCATGGCGCGTGGCGGATCGGCGAAGAACATCGCCCCGAAGCGGCACGTCAGGCCGTCGAACGCGCCGGCGAAGGGCATCGCCTCGGCCTCGGCCACCACGGTGGCGAGCCGGGGCGGCGAGGCGTCCGTGCGGACCGTGCGGTGGGCGACCCGGACCATCTCGAAGACCGGGTCGCTCATCACCAAAAGGCCCCCGGACCCCAGCGCCCGGGCGACGTCGATCGCCGGATCCCCGACCCCGACCGCCACGTCGAGCCACCGCTCGTCCCCGGCTGGAGCTCCCAGATCCACCATCGCCGCCGATACCGGCGCGGTCATCTCGCGCACGAGGCTTCCGTGCGCGTCCCATCCCGGGGCGGCTGCCCGCCAGCGCTCGCGGATCTCGGTCGCGTCCACCCTCAGCGCCCCAGGAACTCCCCGATCGGTGCCAGCGGCCCGATGTGGTCGCAGAAGATCTTGAAGGTCACCAGAATGGGCACCGCGAGTAGCGCACCCGGGATCCCCCAGAGCCAGCCCCAGAAGATGATCCCGAGGAAGATGACGACCGGGTTCAGGAGGAGCCGTCGCCCGAGCAGCATCGGCGTCACGAGGTACCCTTCGAGCGCGTTGAGGCCCAGGTACAGTCCAGGGGCCACGGCCGCCCGACCGAGATCCTCGAAGGTGAGGAGCGAGACCAGCGTGATCATACCCAGCGTGACCAGCGGTCCCAGATACGGCACGAAGTTCATGACCGCCGCGGTCACGCCCCACAGCACCGGATTCGGCATGTCGGACAGCCGCATCGCCGTCCCGACCGCGATACCGAGCCCGATGTTGATGAGCGTCATGGTGACCAGGTAGGTCGAGATGTGTTCCTCCATGTCGCGCGCGATCTCGATGGCCGCCTTCTTGTCGCTGAGCCGCGGCAGGACACGGACGAGCTTCCTGAGGAACAGATCCCCCGACGCGAGAAGGAAATAGAGCAGGATGATCGTGACGACCGCCCCCGCGAGGAACGCCTGCGTCTGGGTGAAGACCACCCCGGTCAAGGTCCGCCCCTCGACCTGGACCTCGGTGCGCCGTCCCTGGCGGCCCTGCCCGGCCATCTCCTCGACCTGTTCCTGGACCTGCTCGGCGGCCTCGCGGACCTCGGACACGGGGCGCTGGAGGTCGCGGACCCTGCGCTCGACCCGGCGCAGGCCGTCGGGCGCCCGCTCGATCCAGTCGCCGGCGGGGGCGGAGAGCGAATAGACCCCGTAGACGACCCCGCTCAGGACCGCCAGGATGACGAGAGCGGCTCCGATCGCCTCCGGCACCCGGATCCGGTGGAGCCCCCGGACGACCGGGGCCAGGAGGAAGGTGAGGAGGAACGCCAGAACGACCGGAAGCAGGAAACTTCGCGTGAAGTAGAGGGTGTACATGACGAGCAGGATGAAGATGCCGGTGAGCGTGAGCGAGCGGACGTCCACCGGTCCCGAGAAGAGATCCAGGAAGCGCGTCAGGTCCGGGCGGCTGAGGTCCTCCGGCTCCTCGGTCTTCCCCGGCCGGTCGCGCGGCGGATCGAGCGGCTCGGTCATGCGATCCGACCTCGCGCCGCCGGAGGCGCTCCGCTCAGGCCCGCGGCCGACACGGTCCGGGGGACGCCCTTCCACCCGCATGCTAACATGGGCCGCCGATGCGGATCCCCTCGCGCCCGGCGGTCCTGTCCCTCCTCCTCGCTACGGTCGGCTGCGCACACGGCGTTCGGGCCCAGGAGCGCGCCGCGGCTACGCGAATGGTGCTGCTGATCGCCGACGGAGCCGGCGTCGCCCACTGGACCGCTGCCCTCATGGCGGGCGACAGCGTGGCCGTCGCCGAGTTCCCATCGGCGGCGCTCGTCGACCCGGGGAACACGACCAGCCCGCAAGTGGAGAGCGCCTCGACCGCCACCGCCTACGCGATCGGCGAGCGGACGATCTACGGTGGGATCGGCGTCGACGCCGAGCTCGAGCCGCGCCCGACGGTCCTGGAAGTCGCCGAGGACCATGGCCGCGCGACCGGGCTCGTGACCACGACCTTTCTCCTCGACGCGACCCCGGCGGCGTTCGCCGCCCACGTCCCGAATCGAAGCGATTGGGCCGAGATCGCACGCCAGATGCTGGATCAGGACATCGAGGTCCTGATGGGGGACGGCCTGGAATGGTTCGACAGCCTGCCGATCCGGGAGCGGTATCTGGTCGTCACCGACGCGGCCGGGCTCGAGGCCGTCGATACCGACACCGTTTCCCGCCTGCTCGGGCTCTTTCCCATCGACGACGTGGCGGATCCGGCCCGTCGGCGACCCTCGCTCGCTGAGATGACCAAGACCGCGCTCGAGATCCTCGACCGCGATCCCGACGGCTTCTTCCTGCTGGTCGAGACCGAGCACACCGACCACCGTGCCCACGACAACGCCCCCCTCTCCACGATCCAGGCCGAGATGCTCGCCTTCGACGAGGCGATCCGCGTGGTCGTGGACTACCGTTCGCGGCATCCCGAGACGCTCATCGTCGTGGCCGGCGATCACGAGACCGGCGGCCTCGCGCTCGTCGCCGACGAGGCCGATTCGGTCCGCGCCCGGTACGTGACCCCCGGCCATTCGCTCGAGCTCGTGCCCATGTTCTCGATCGGGCCCGGCGCCGACGACCTGACCGGGATCCTCTCGAACGCGGCAGTCGGCCGGGCCCTTCTCGCCCACGCCGCGGGGAGCTGGGAGGGCGAGGGGGACATCCCGGGATCGCCCGACTAGGGCCGGCGCTTCTTGAACAGGAAGCCGAAGACCAGGAGCAGGAGGAGCGAGCCGAGGATGGCCCATAGGAGGCTTCCCAGCGAGAAAGTCTGCACGCCCCCGTATCCCAGCGACTGTCCGATGAACCCGCCGACGAGGGCCCCCGCCACGCCCAGGAGCGTGGTGAGAACGCAGCCGCCGCGCTGGTCCCCCGGCATGATCAGCTTGGCCAGCGCGCCGGCGATGAGCCCCAGCACGATCCACGACAGGATCCCCATACGTCCCTCCTTGTCTTCGCTCGCGAAGCGGTCTCCGGATGACGTTCCGCGCGCGGCGGGCAGAGCGGCCCGTGGCGCGGCCCACCGCAAGCTAGCGCCGTCTCCCCGGCTGGTACAGTTCGACGCATGACATCCGCCCTGGCCTATCAAGGGCTCCTGCTCCGCCTTTCGCCGCGCTTCAGCGTTCCCACCACGCTCGCCTTCCTGGCCTGGCTGGTGGTCCCGTTCCCGTGGCTGGCCGACCGCCTCGTCCCCAGGCTCTCGGCGGCGCCGTGGCCCGTGCCCGACATGCTCTGGGACGCGCTCAGCCTCGGCACCGTGATCGCGGCCCTCGTCACGCTCGGGCTGGCCGGCCTGGGGGCACTTCTCGCCCTGTGGACCGGCACCGCGGCCTACCGCGTCCTTCCGCCCCGGCCGGTGGCCTGGTTCCGGCCCGGCTCGCCGCCGACTACGGTCCTTCCACGGGCCGCCCAACCGCTCGGTCGCTACGACCGGATCGGCGTGATCCTGGCGGGCGGCGGGGCCAAGGGAGCGTACCAGGCAGGATCCCTTCGCGCGCTGCACCGCTTCCTGGAGGAGCGCGACGCGCTCGGCTCGGTGCGGATGATCGCCGCTTCGTCGATCGGGGCCTGGAACGCCTGCTTCTGGCTGGCCGGACGGGTGGCGGACGGGGAGCCGGGGACGCTCTCGGAGTGGTGGCACCGTGTCGACCTCTCCGAGATCGTGGCCCCCACCTATTACCTCCCCGCGTGGCGCAACTACGTCCTCTCGGCGGATCCCTGGCGTACCGCTTTCCAAAGGCTCTTCCTCGACGACCCGGCCTCGCGCGAGCGACTCCTCCACCACCTCGAGGCCCCCGACGCGCCCGACGCTCTGCGCTTCTATCTGACCCGCACCAACGTCGAGCGCGCCCACCTCGAGTTCTCGACCAACCGCCGGGACAGCGAGGGGATCGACAACTTCACCGGCCGCCGGCGGCCGCTGGTCCCCGCCGATCGCTGGGAGTCCGCCCGCACGCCGGAGGACCTCGAGCGGGCGGTGTTCGCGTCGATGGACATCCCGCCCCTCTTCGAATACGCCCGGATCGGCGACGAGCTGTTCGAGGACGGGGGAACGATCGAAAATCTCCCGATCGCGTTCGGGACCGGGATCGAGAAGTGCGACCTGCTGTTCGTGCTGCCCCTGAACGCCTCCTACGCCGCCGCCGCCGAAGGGCGCAGCATCCTGAAGCGACTCCAGCGGGTCATGACGATCCGGCACGGTGCCCTCGAGCGAAAGGCGCTCAAGGACGTCTACCTCTACAACGAGCTGGCGGCGCTCAGGGAGGCCTGCGGAGGGGCCGGCGGCGAGGCCCCCGATCCACCGACCGAGCTCCCGGTCCAGACCGCGGAGGCGCGCGCCGAGGCCGCCCGCCGGACCCTCGCCGAGCGGGCCAAGCGGCGCGTCCACCGTCCGGTGCAGATCTTCGCGGTCGCCCCCGACGAGCCCCTGGCGATCGACACGGTCGAGTTCTGGCGCACCGAGGAGGCGGGCCGCGCGTTCCGGCTCATGGACGAGCACACCGCCTACGAGCTCGAGAAGTTCGACTTCGACGCGCCGCCCAACTGGATCCGGGTGGCGCTGATCGGCCCCCAGGGGGAGGTTCGGTATCTTGAGGATTTCTAGACGACTCGCCTTCGCCGTTCCGCTGGCCGTGCTCGGCACCCCGGCCCCGCCGCCCGCCCTGGCCCAGGAGGAGGCCATGCCGGCTCCCGGATCCCCGCTCCCCGACTCTACCGGCTGGGGCACGCACGTCCTCGCCGTGGCCGAAGGGCCGGATGCGTCGGTCTGGGTCGGGACCTACGGCCAGGGGATCTACGTGAGCCGGGACGGGACCGGGCGGGAGTGGGAGAACCTCAGGAGCCGCGACTCGGCCGACATCTCGTGGGACTTCGTCAACGCGATCGCGTTCGGTCCCTCAGGGGAGATCTGGTACGGCACGGTCGGCAACGGCTGGGGGGTCTCCCGGGACGGGGGGCAGACGTGGCGCAACTGGACCTTCGACGAGCTCGGGCCACGCTGGCTCTACGTCGCGCCGGAGGGGATCGCGGTCGCCGGCGAGACCGTCTTGGTCGCGACCGCCGACGGGCTTCGGATCACGAGCGACGGCGGGGAGACGTGGCGCGACGTGACGGAGGCCCAGGGCCTCCGGAGTCGCTATCTCCTGGACCTCGAAGTCGACGCGGACGGGGGTGGCCCGCCGACCGTGCGGGTCCAGAGCCTGGCCGGGTACGAGGAGAGCCGTGACGGCGGCCGCACCTGGAAGCCTGGGATGGGACCCATGACGGCGATGGACCGACCGTTCGCCGACTCGCGCCCGCCCGGTTTCTCCGCCACCCCGTTGTCGCAGCTCGGTCGCGCGATCGAAACGTGGACGGTTCGCGACTTCCGGCGTTTCCCCGACCCCGGCGAGCCGGTCGCACGGCCGGGCGACCGCGAGCACTTCTGGTTCGAGCGGCCGATCGCTTCCTGGCTCTCCAGTCCGGCCGGTCAGGGGGGGAACCGCCTGGTCGACCAGACCTACACCTACGGCTCGACCATGGGCGGGAACTTCCAGCAGCATCAGGGGGTCGAGTTCAACAACCCCGAGGGAACGCCGGTCCATGCGATAGGGGACGGGGTCGTGGTGTTCGCCGGCCCCGCCGAGGCGGGGTCCAACACGATCGCGATCCTCCACGACCCGCGACTCGACGGCAGCTACGTATGGTCCACGTACTACCACAACGCGGATCTGGTGGTCGCCGTCGGCGACCGGGTGAAGGAGGGCGACCTCATCGCCCACGTCGGCTCGACGGGCCGGGCGACCAACGACCATCTGCACCTGGAGGTCCACGTGACGCCGACCGATGACGCCGGCGTGGTCGTGAACCCCGAGGAGCGGTTTCCGCCCCACACCGTGAACCCCCTCCTCTGGATCCGCCCGATGCCCGAGACAGGGGCGATCGCAGGCCGCATCTTCGATTCCACCGGCCGGCCGGTCCCCGGAGCGCGGATCTACGGAATCACGAAGGCGGAGCCGCGCGAGACCCCGTTCAGCTTCGCCGAGACTTACGAGGACAAGGCGCACCCGGACCCCGTCTTCGGTGAGCACTTCGTGATCGGCGACGTCCCGGCCGGGCGTTACGTCCTGGGGGTCGAGATCGACGGACAACGGATCTACCACGCGGTCGAGGTCGAGCCCGGACGGTTGACCGAAGTGGAGCTCCGGCCGTGAGCGAGCTGGCCGAGCTCGCGCTCGAGGCCGTCCGGAGCGCCCTCCGGGGGACGATGATGGAGCTGACGGGCTGGGCGATCGTCCTCGGAATCGTCGCCGTCTGCGCCGCGGTCGTCTACTTCCTCCTCCGCCTGGCTGGCGTCAACCTGACCGTCAGGAGCGGCCTGCCGTTCGAGGTCGAGGAGGAGACGACCGAGGACGGGTCTGCCGCCGGGGCCACGCCGCGGCCCGGCGGTCGGACACGTCGTTTTCGCCGAGGCCCCGTCTCGGTCACCTACGAGAGCGATCCGCAGGTGATCCACCTCGACCAGGACACGCTGGACCGGGCCCGCCGGAGCCTGGCCAGCGGGCTCGACCTCGACGACACCTGCCGCGCCATCCACCCGCAGTACGCCGACTGGGACCCCTTCCTTCAGAAAGCGTTTCGGAGCGCGCTCCGGGCGTCCCTCGACGCCCAGCAGCCGGACCCGGGTCCGGGCTGACCTTCCGCGTTATCTTGATTCCTTCTCCCTTCCCGTTGACCCCAATCCGGAGACGTAAATGTCGGGCATTTCGTTGACATCGATCGACGCCCTGATCGCCGAGAAGCATCTCCTGAAGCACCCCTTCTACCGTGCGTGGCAGGACGGGACCCTGACCTCCGAAGCACTTCGCGATTACGCCGCCCAGTACTACCGGCACGTGAGCGCGTTCCCGACCTACATCTCCGCACTCCACAGCCGCTGCGAGGACCTGGAGACCCGGCAGGCCCTGCTCGCGAACCTGCGTGACGAGGAAGAAGGGCCGGAAAACCATCCGGCGCTCTGGCGGCGTTTCGCCGAGGCGGTCGGCTGCAGCGCCTCGGAGATCGACGCGGGTGATGTGCAGCCCGAGACCGCGGGCGCGATCGCGGCCTTCCGCGCTGCCGTGGCCGAGGGCCCGGTCGTGCGGGGCCTGGCCGCCCTCTACGC
>DATEDS010000292.1:0-2875 GCA_035281565.1 Gemmatimonadota bacterium | reverse complement strand
GGTAGGCGGCCGCGGGGGCCCACCGGGTTCGGGCTACCGCATCAGGGTGTCGATGCCGAGCGCCCTCAAGTTCCCTTCCGTCATGGCCCAGGTGGTCGCGATCCCGAGCACCATCCCCTTCCCGATCTCGTCCTCCTCGGTCCGCTCGATCTCGGCCAGCTCGGCGCGGTGCTCGGCCGCGAGATCCAGGTTCTCCTGAGGGATCCCGGACTCGGCCGCCGGCCGGTCCAGCTCCTCGTACGCGCGCATCAGGGCGAGCCCGGTCCACAGGTACTCGCTGGCGGGCATCCCGTTCTCCTCGAGGGCGTCGGCCAGCGCCACGCGCGCCCGTCCGAGTCCCTGGAGACCGGCCATCGCGTCCCCCATCCGGGCCTCGCCGCCGCGCGCCTCCACCTCGCGGCCGCGCTCGGACAGGTCACGCGCAACCTCCTCCATGTCCCGCCAGGCGTCGTCGGTCACCTCGAAGAATCGGTCGGCCCGGTCGGCGCCGATCATACCGTCCGGGGGCGGCGTGAACGGATGGTCCTGCTCGAGCTCGCGGATGGTCTCGCTGGCCTCGGTCTGGGACTCGACCCCGCCGGTGAACTGGTCGGCCTTCCGCTTGAGAAAGAGCCCGCCCGCCACCCCGGCCACGATCAGCGCGACGATCGCCAGGATCGCCACGATGCCGCAGCCGATCGCCACCTTCATCCCGGTGGACATCCCCCCGCGTGACGGGGGTGTCGTGCCGGCGGGCGGTGGCTCCGACGGGGGCGTGGCGGGCGGGACGGGGGGCGTGCGATCGGCGTCGCTCATCGGGACGGGGCTCCGGGCTGGGGGTTGGCTCGGCCGTCCCGACGGCGCTCGCCCTAGGCGGCGACCCCGAGACGGACCGGACGGTTGATGAAGCGGTTGACGGCATCCAGGACGGCGCGCACGGCGGCCTCGTGCGGGTCGTCGCCGATCTCGGCGGTCCCCACCAACCGCGCGTGATGGAGCTGGTGGCGTCCCTCGATGAGGACCACCATCACGTCACGCTGGAAGACCTGCAGGTGCTCGAGGCCCGCCAGGTAGAACGCCATCTCCTTCTCGGCCAGGTACTCGAGCGCCTCGATGACGGCCCGCGCCGAGGAGTACATACGGGCGCGCGGGGTATCGGTGTCCCGGTGACGCCCCTCGAAGATGATGTCGCCGAGCTTCAGCTCCACGTGAGCCGTGCACTTGAGGTCTTCGTCCTGGACGACGCAGAGACGCTGGAAGACCAGGCGGGGTGGCGGCGGCTTCGGGAGGTTCGACGGCGGGGTATACGCCTCGACCTTCGCCGGCGCCTCGGACAACTCCTCCGGGGGGACCTCCCCGCGCGCCGCGCGAGCCATCGGGGACTCCGCCTTCAGGACGGCGATCGAGACGATGCGGTGATCGATCTCGAGGTCGAACGCGGTCCTGAGGAGGGTCTCGATGTTACGGACGATCTGCTTGGGAGGGAGGGCTCCGTCGCTGAGGATGTGGATCTCGGTGAGTCGGCTGCCGTCGCCGCCGCTCCGGACTCGCGCGCGGACGACGCCGGTCAAAGTCTCCAGGAGCTGGTCGATTTGCGTCGTGTCAAGCGTCTCCATGCACCCCGCGCCCTTGGTGACGGCCCGACGCAGCGCCCCGGGGGAACTCCACCGCTGAATCGCCGCAGTATACGGGTTGCGTTGTAGCCGTGCAAGTCCCGCCGGAGCCGCTGCGACGTCCCTTGCTGAGTACCCGCCGCGGGCGCATCTTCAACCATCGGTGCTCGAGCGGTCTCCGCGGGCGAAGCCTGCGACTCTACAGGAAGGAACGGTTCATGACCTACGTGATCACGCAGCCTTGCATCGGCGTCAAGGACGCCAGCTGCGTCGAGGTCTGCCCGGTCGATTGCATCTACGAGGGAGAGGAAATGTTCTACATCCATCCCGACGAATGCATCGAATGCGCGGCCTGCGAACCCGAATGCCCTGTCGAGGCGATCTTCGCCGAGGAGGACGTCCCGCCGGAAATGAAGAACTTCATCCAGATCAACGCGGAATTCTTCAGCCGCTGATCAACCATCCTTGCTCGACCCCGATCGGGCCGCTACCCTTCGCGCCATGCCGACGACCTCTCTGCCCCTGGACCGCGGCCTGCCCATCCGGCGGGCCATTGCCGGCCGCCGGGCGGTCGGGATCGCCGCGTTCGCCGTCCTGACGGCGATCGGCGCGTTCGTCCGGATCCCGCTTCCGTTCACACCCGTCCCGATCACCCTCCAGACCTTCTTCGTTCTCGCTTCGGGGATCTACCTGGGCGGACGGGACGCGGCGCTGAGCCAGGTCCTGTATCTGACGCTCGGGGTCGCGGGGCTGCCGGTCTTGGCCGGCGCCGGCGGGCTGGGCCACGTCATGGGCCCGACGGGCGGGTTCCTGCTGGCCTTTCCGATCGCTGCCTGGCTGGTCGGAAGCCATGTCCGGCCGGGCGATCGGCTGGCCAGGGCGGCGCTCGTCCTGATCGCCGCCGACATCATCATCTTCGTCCTCGGGGCGACCTGGCTCGCCGCCGTCCTGGGTGTCGGCCCCGGGCGCGCGGTCGCGCTGGCGGTTCTCCCGTTTCTGCCGGGCACGGTGATCAAGACGGGCGCCGCCCTGGCCCTCGTCGTGCGCCCGCCGGTCCGGCGCTGACCCGTCCCCGTCAGTTTCCTTCCCGCTCGAGCTGCCCCGTCAGGTTCTCCGGCGACAGGATTGCCTTGAGCCGCTCCGCCGTGAGGTCGCTCCGCTCGAGCGCCACCTCGTGGATCGGGCGGTCCGTCCTCAGCGCCTCCTTCACGATCTCGGCGGCCTTGGCGTAGCCCAGGACCGGATTCAGCGCGGTCGCCAGGGACGGGCTCCGGTGGGCGAAC
>DATEDS010000291.1:0-3952 GCA_035281565.1 Gemmatimonadota bacterium | reverse complement strand
CCTGGCGGCTATCGAGCGCGCCCGCCGGAGCCTGGCCGTCCAGCCCGCCCAGGCCAAGCAGGTCGGCCGGTTGTACGTCTTCTTCAGCCCCAAGGGCGGGGGCGGGGCGACCACGATCGCCACCAACCTCGCCATCCAGCTCCACCGGCTGACGGGGGAGCGGACCGTCCTCGTCGACCTGAACCTCGAGCTCGGCGAGGTGGCGGCGTTCCTGGGCCTCGAGCCACGCTACGACTTCGTGGACCTGGCGCGGAACCTCCACCGGATCGACACCGGTCTCCTGGCGAGCTACGTGACCCGTCACGAATCCGGCGTCGACGTCCTGGCGGCGCCCTACCGCCCCCAGATGGCGGACTCGCTGCCCGACGAGCAGGTGGTCCAGGTGCTGCGGCTTCTCCGCCAGCATTACGACTACGTGATCGTGGACAGCCCGAAGGCGCTCACCTCGCGCACCGTCCGGAGCCTCGAAGCCGCCGACGGCGTCTTCGTCGTCGCGCAGACCAACGTGCCCACGGTCCAGAACATCCAGCGCGCCCAGGCCCTCCTCGAGCGTCTGGCCGGCAACGGGAAGGCGGTCCGGCTGATCGTCAACCGCCACGAGCCCGACGGGGTGATCTCGCTCAAGGACCTCGAGAACTCGGTCGAGATGAAGGTCTACTGGACCATTCCCAACGACTACGCGTCGGTGGCCTACTCGATGAACTCCGGGAAGCCGCTGGCAATGACCGTGGGTTCGGCCAGCGCCCGCGAGTTGGAGGGACTGGCCGCCAGGATCGCCGGGCTCCCGGCCGAGGAGGGCGACCGCCGGGCGACCCGTCTGGGATCGCTGCTCGGCCGCATCAAGGACCGGATGGGCACCGCGTCTCACCCGGACGTCCATCTCATCCGTCCGACGCCCGCTGAAGGAAAGGGTCTATGAGCGAGCCCCAGGATCGTTACGCCGTGCCCCTGTTCGACCATCAGCCGGCGGTGGACACGATCGCGCCGCCGGAAGGCGCCGGAGACACGACCCAGATCCGCGCCCGTATCCACCGCCAGCTCCTGGAACGGCTGAACCTCACCAACCTGGAAACGTATCGGCGGGACCAGGTCGTGTCCGAGGTGCGGAAGGTCGTCCAGGAGATGCTCACCCGGGAGTCCCTGCCGCTCAACTTCGAGGAGCGGGAAGGCCTGGTGGAGCAGGTGCTCCACGAGATCTTCGGCCTGGGACCCCTCGAGCCCCTGCTGCGGGACCCGTCGGTGTCGGACATTCTCGTCAATACCGGCCGGCAGGTGTTCGTCGAGCGGAACGGCCGTCTCGAGCGGACCGGCATCCGGTTCAAGGACGACAAGCACCTGATGCAGGTGATCGACAGGATCGTGGCGGCGGTGGGCCGGCGGATCGACGACTCGAGCCCGATGGTCGACGCCCGCCTGGCGGACGGCTCGCGCGTCAACGCGATCATCCCGCCCCTGGCGATCGACGGTCCGCACCTTTCGATCCGC
The DNA here is from genome assembly GCA_035281565.1 of Gemmatimonadota bacterium. Classification (GTDB taxonomy): domain Bacteria; phylum Gemmatimonadota; class Gemmatimonadetes; order JACCXV01; family JAHWKZ01; genus DASRVA01. The sequence continues at coordinate 2,467 of DATEDS010000291.1, read as the reverse complement.
AAGTTCAAGAGGGACGTCCTCTCGGCCGAGGACCTGCTGCGGTACGAGACCCTCACCCAGCCGATGCTCGACCTTCTCCAGGGTGTCGTGGAAGCGCGGCTCAACGTCCTGATCTCCGGCGGCACAGGCGCCGGGAAGACGACCCTCCTCAACATGCTGTCGGGCTCGATCCCGGGTAACGAGCGGATCGTCACGATCGAGGACTCGGCCGAGCTCCAGCTCCGCCAGCCGCACGTCGTCCGACTCGAGACCCGCCCCCCGAACGTCGAGGGCGCGGGCGAGGTCACCGCGCGGCAGCTGGTGATCAACGCGCTCCGGATGCGGCCCGACCGGATCATCGTCGGCGAGGTCCGCGGCTCCGAGGCGGTGGACATGCTGCAGGCCATGAACACGGGCCACGACGGCTCGCTGACCACGCTCCACGCCAACAGCCCGCGCGACGCCCTGGCGCGTCTCGAGACCATGGTCTCGATGGCCAACCTGAACCTGCCCGAGAAGGCCATGCGCCAGCAGATCGCGAGCGCGCTGGAGGTGGTCATCCAGATCGCCCGGTTGTCGGACGGCCGGCGGCGGATCGTGTCGGTCTCCGAGATCGTGGGGATGGAGGGCGACGTGATCACGATGCAGGAGATCTTCCAGTTCGAGCGCCAGGGGATCGGCGAGGACGGCGCAGTCCTGGGCCAGTTCAAGGCGACGGGGATCCGGCCGCGGTTCACCGAGCGCCTCCGGACGGCCGGCATCGAGCTCCCGACCGCGCTCTTCTCGAACGTCGGCACCATCGCGGGAGGGAGACGATGACTTTCCTCACGACCAGCACGTGGGGGGCGGCGATCCTGGCCTTCGTGGCCATGGCGTTCGGCATCCTGGCGCTGATGACCTTCTACGAATGGTGGCTCGACCGCCGCCGGCAGAAGGAGATCCGGAGCCGGATCGGTACCGAGGACGTCATGGCCCGGAGCCTCGACGACCTCATCCGGAAGTCGGACTCGAGGGTTCCGGCGTGGCTCGAGCCCCTGATGGTCCGACTGCCGCACCTGCGGGACCTCCAGTACCTCCTCGACCAGACGGATCTCAAATGGAACGTGGGGTCCTTCATCCTCCTCACCGTGGGCGCCACGGTGGCGTTCGGAACCACCGCGCTGTTCGTGACCAACTTCCCGCTGGTGGCCCTGGTTGCGTCGATCCTGGGCGGCACGTTGCCGTACCTCTACGTCCGCCGGAAGCGCACCACGCGCCAGAACGCATTTCTGGAGTCGTTCTCCGAGGGGATCGAGCTCCTGTCCCGCGCGCTCCGCGCCGGCCACGCCTTCTCGACCGGCCTCCAGATGGTCGCCGACGAGGCCAACGAGCCCGTCGCGACCGAGTTCCGGACGGTCTTCGAGGAGCACAAGTTCGGCCTGCCTCTGGACGAGGCCCTGTACGGACTGATCGACCGGATGGACATCCCCGACGTCCACATCTTCGCTACCGCGGTCCTCATCCAGCGCGAGGTCGGTGGAAACCTGGCCGAGGTCCTGGACACGCTGGCCGAGACGATCCGCGAGCGATTCGCGATCCGGCGCCAGGTCCGCGTCCATACGGCCCAGGGGCGAATGACCGGCTACGTGCTCGTGGCGCTTCCCATTGTCATGGTCTTCCTGGTCACCGCCCTGAACCGGCAGTACCTGGCCATCCTGTGGGAGGAGCCGATCGGACGCCTGCTGGTCGCGGTCGCCGCGATCCTACAGATCGTCGGCTTCTTCGTCATCCGGCGCATCGTCCACATCGAGGTGTGAGCCCATGCCGTATCTGATCGCAACCCTCATCATGACGTCCGTGATGCTGGTCGTCTTCGTGGCCGCGGTGATGGTTCCCGCCCGCGGCCGCGCGATTCACGAGCGGCTGACCGCGCTCGATCTGGAGCGCGACCGGCATCTCCCGCGCCGCATCCGGCGGACGCGCGAGAAGCGCCAGCAGATCGAAACCCTCATGAAGGTCCTCGGGGAGAGGATCGCCCAGCGTCGCGAGGACACGAGCGAGACCTGGCTCCTCCTGACGCGGGCCGGCTTCCGGCAGCCGAACTCGGTCGCGCTCTACTACACGGTCCGGCTCCTCATGGTCGCCGGCCTGTCCGGCGGGGCGTTCATGCTGACCTCGATACGGGGCATGAGCCTCCCGGCGATCCTGTTCATGAGCGGGATGGCGGCCGTGGTCGGGTGGCTCGTGCCCTTGTACGTGCTGCGCCGGAGGACGCGCAAGCGCTCCCGCGCCATCCAGCTCTCGCTTCCCGACATGCTGGACATGATGGTCGTCTGCGTGGAAGCCGGCCTCGGGCTCAACCAGGCCATGCAGCGGGTCGCCGAGGAGCTGGGAACGATGAGCCCGGAGCTCAGCGAGGAGCTCCAGCTCACGAACCTCGAGATCCAGACGGGCACGCCGCGCGAGGAGGCCCTCCGGAACCTGGCCGAGCGGACCGGGAGCTCGGACT
>DATEDS010000290.1:0-2903 GCA_035281565.1 Gemmatimonadota bacterium | reverse complement strand
GGCCCATCTTTCGGAGGTGCTCGCTCGAGCCGGCGTGTCCGCCCCGCGCGTGGACGAGATGATGGAGGTCGATGGCCGTCCCGGGATCGTCTTCGGAAACCTCAGGAGGGGGGAGACCCTCAGCCGTGCCGTTCGAACCAGGCCGTGGCGGATCCGGTCCGCGGCCCGCGACCTTGCCCAGCTTCACGCGGCGGTCCACGAGTGCTCGGCCCCCGAGCTCCCTTCCCAGCGCGAGCGGATCGAGGAGCAGATACGGGCGTCGGTCGCGCTCTCCGATGAGGCCAGGAGCGCCGCCCTGCAGGCCCTGGGCGAGCTGCCGGATGGGGAGAAGGTCTGCCACAACGATGTGCACATGCTGAACGTGATCGTCTATCCGGGCGGGGGGATGATCATCGACTGGGTGCTGGCCACGCGCGGCAGCCCACTGGCCGATGTGGCGACGGCGGCGCTCCAGCTGCGGTTCGGCGAGCAGCCCGGCTCGTTCGTCGGCCGTTGGCCGCTGGAGGTGGGACGGGCCCTGTTCCGACGCGCCTATCTGCGTCAGTATCAACAGCTTCGATCCTGCCGTCCCGAGGAGCTGGCGCGGTGGCAGCTCCCGGCCGCAGCGGCTCTATCAGGCCGACGGGAAGGGAGGATGCAGAAGCAGCTCCTGGAGTGTGTCGACCGGCTCCTTCTGCAGCGAGCGGCATGAGCGGCGCAACGAAACCCAGGCTCCCGCAGGAGCCTTCGACGGTCCAGACGGTGGAGGTCTCCTCGGGTGCCTGGAACGGGGACCGCCGCCTGACGTTGACCTTCCCACACTCCTGGGACGTTCAGGTGATCGGCGAGAGCCCGGGGCCTCCCCTGGGGATCGAGGAGATGCGGGAGCGGCTCAGCACCCCGATCGGCACAGCGCCCCTTTCGAGCCTGGCCGGCGGCTGCCGGAGCGCGGTGATCATCATCGACGACATCTCCCGCCCGACCCCCACGGCCGAATTGCTGCCTCTCGTTCTGGAGAAGCTCGAGGATGGCGGGGTGTCTCCGTCCCGGACCCGGATCGTCATCGCGGCGGGGGGGCACGAGGCCGCTTCCAGGGAAGAGAACCTCAAGAAGATAGGTGACGGAATCGCGGCCAGGGTGGCTTTCGAGCTTCATGACCCAGACGGCGACCTCGTGTACGCCGGGGTCTCACCCTCGGGGATCCCGCTCCACATCAACCGTACGGTGATGGAGTCCGACCTCAAGATTGGGATCGGGAGCATCAGTCCCCACGATGCGGCCGGATTCTCGGGAGGCTCGAAGATTCTCGTGCCGGGCGTGGCCGGCACCCAGACCGCGCGGTATCTGCACGACTTCCTGAAAGGCTCGAGGACGAGGGGCGGTTCCGTCGAGAATGACTTCCGCAGGGAACTGGACGCCATCACCGGCGCGCTGGGCCTCGGCTTCATCGTGAACGTGATCCTCGATCACCAGCGGCGCATCGTCGATCTGTTCGCAGGCGATCGGGTCCTCGCGCATCGGGAGGGAGCTGGAATCGCGGCCCGGAAGTTCACGGTGACGCCGATGCACGACGCCCAGATCGTGGTGGCCAACACCTATCCGTTCGACGCCAATCTGTGGTTCGTCCCGTGGGGCCTCTGGCCGCTCATGTTTGCGGCCCGGGACGCGACAAGGGTCGTCCTTGCTGACGGCTCCCAGGGACCGGGCTCCCACCGACTCAAGCCGACCGAGCTCTCGTTCACCCGGCGCGCCTGGGTGCGGCTGCTGACCCTTCGCCCGCGCCATGCCTGGAAACAGGCACGGCACCTGTTCGTCAGCCTCAGACGGACCCGAGGCCGGCGCGCCTTGGAGTTCCTCATGCTCTGCCCCAACATCTCGCCCGATGACCTGGCAAAGCGCTTTCCAGCCGCCGTCCTGTTCCGCGGCTGGGACGAGCTGCTCGACGAGCTGAAGAGAAGGCACGGAGAGGGCCGGGTCAAAGTTGCGGTCTATCCCTGCGCCCCCCTGCAGGTCCCGAAGGAGACGGGGGAACGTCGTTGAGGATCTGCCTCATCAGCGTCGAGATCTTCGCGTGGGGGAAGTACGGCGGATTCGGGCGTGCCACCCGCACTATCGGCCGGGAGCTTGTCGAGCGGGGACACGAGGTCTATGCCGTCGTGCCCCGGCGTCAGGGACAAGCGGCGATGGAGCGGCTGGACGGGATGACCGTGCTCTCGTTCCCGCCGCGCCGCTGGCTGTCTTCAGCACGTCTTCTGCGCGACGCCGACGCCCACGTCTATCACTCGTGCGAGCCCTCTCTCGGAACGTATCTGGCATCGCGCACGAGACCCGAGCGAATGCATGTCGTGACCTGCAGGGATCCCCGCGGCTGGGAGGATTGGAAGACCGAGTTCGCACTGCCTTCCAGGAGCCGCCTGCGCGTGGTCGCGAACTATCTGTATGAGAACGGGCCGCTGGTCCGGCGAGGGGTCCAGCGGGCCGATGCCGTGTTCGCGGCGGCCAAATGTCTCGTGCCGAAGGCCCAGGATGTCTACCGTCTCCAGGAGCCGCCTCGCTTTCTGCCTACGCCGATCGAGATTCCGGAGGCGGTGCACAAAGCGACCGAGCCCACGGTGTGCTTCGTGGGCCGACTGGATCGGCGCAAGAGGCCGGAGGTTTTCTTCGATCTCGTGGAGCGGTTTCCTGACGTCCGGTTCATCGCAGCCGGCGCATCGAACGATCCGGCCTGGGATCAGCACCTGCGCGATCGATACGGGTCGCTTCCGAACCTCGAGATGAGGGGCTTCGTGGATCAGTTCCGGAGCACCGAGCTCTCGGAGATCCTGAGCCGGTCGTGGATCATCGTCAATACCTCCGCGAGGGAAGGGTTGCCCAACTCGCTCCTGGAAGCCGCGGCGCACCGTTGCGCGATCCTGAGCGCGGTC
>DATEDS010000289.1:0-3665 GCA_035281565.1 Gemmatimonadota bacterium | reverse complement strand
ATCAGCGAGACGGTGCGCGGCGAGGGCGCCGTCCTGCGTGACCACGAGGGCCGGCCGATCATGGGGGGGGAAAGCGGGGGCGACCTGGCGGCGCGGGACGTGGTGGCACGGGCGATCGACGCCCGCATGCGGGAGAGCGGTCGGCCGCACGTCTGGCTCGACGCCCGGCCGATCGCGCCCGCGCGATTCGCCGAACGGTTCCCCAACATCCTCGAGACGTGCCGCGCCCGCGGCTTCGATCCACCGGGGGAGTGGCTGCCGGTCGTGCCGGCCGCCCATTACGCGTGCGGCGGAGTTCTGACCGACCTGGATGCACAGACCCGGCTGCCGGGGCTCCTGGCGGCCGGCGAAGTGGCCTGCACCGGCGTCCACGGGGCCAACCGGCTGGCCTCGAACTCGCTGCTCGAGGCGGTCGTGTTCGCCGATCGCGCCGCGGCCAGGACCGGCCGGCTCCTCGGGGAGGCGTTCCTCCAGGTCGCCCCCCCGCCGGTCCGTCGCCCGCGCCGCGGCGGGGATCCGGAAGCGCTCCGGGAGCGTGTCCGGGACATTCTGTGGATCGGGGCCGGCATCGTGCGCAGCGACGCCGGCCTGGCGGAGGCCCACGGGCGTCTCCTGGAACTCTCGACCCAGGTGCCGGAGCAACCGGTGGACCCGGCCGCCGCCGAAGCCGCCAACCTGCACCTGGTGGGACGCCTTGTCGTCGAGTCGGCCACGTTGCGCCGGGAGAGCCGGGGCTTACATTTCACGATGTCGCATCCCGAACTCGATCCCGCCCAACGCAGGGACACCGTCCTGGTGCCCCGGGAGCACTCCCTGGAAGGAGCGTAATCGAACGTGGCCCTGGCCGAGCCCATGGTGAGGGACGAGCACAATCCGTTCGAAGCCATGATGTCCCGATTCGATCGGGCGGCCGAGCTCCTCGAGCTCGACCCCGGTCTCTACAGCATCCTGCGTCAACCCGAGAGGCAGCTCATCGTCTCGATCCCCGTCCAGCTCGACAACGGCGACCTCGAGGTGTTCACCGGCTACCGCGTCCATCACAACACGGCACGAGGCCCCGCCAAGGGAGGGATTCGCTTCGCGCCCGACGTTTCGCTCGAGGAGGTGAAGGCGCTGGCGGCGTGGATGACCTGGAAGTGCGCGGTCGTGAACATCCCGTTCGGCGGGGCCAAGGGCGGCGTAAGCTGCGATCCGCGCCGCCTCTCGAAGCGCGAGCTCGAGCACCTCACGCGGCGCTATACGGCCGAGATCATGAGCCTGCTGGGTCCGGACACCGACGTCCCCGCCCCCGACGTCAACACCAACGAGCAGGTGATGGCCTGGATCATGGACACCTACAGCCAGCACGCCCGGCACACGGTGACCGCGGTGGTGACCGGGAAGCCCATCGAGATGGGGGGATCGCTCGGCCGGCGGGAGGCCACCGGCCGGGGATGCATGCTGGTCACCCTGGAGGCGCTCAAGCGGTTGCGGATCCCGATCGACGGAGCACGCGTGGTCGTCCAGGGGTTCGGGAACGTCGGCTCGGTGGCGGCGCGACTGTGCGCAGGCCGGGGGATGAAGGTCATCGGGATCTCCGACCACACCTCGGCGTGGGTCAACCCGGACGGCATCGAGATCGAGGCCGCCCTCGCCCACATCGCCCGTCACGGCTGGCTCGAGGGGTTCGATGGGGCCGATGCGATCTCCGGCACCGATCTGCTCGAGCTGCCCTGCGAGGTCCTGATCCCGGCGGCCGTCGAGAACCAGATCACGCGCGCCAACGCCGATCGCATCCAGGCCCGGATCGTGTGCGAGGGTGCGAACGGTCCGACGACCGCGCCCGCCGACGCCGTCCTCGACGACAAGGGCGTGTTCGTGATCCCCGACATCCTGGCCAACGCCGGCGGGGTCACGGTCAGCTACTTCGAGTGGGTCCAGAACCGGGAAGGCTACTACTGGAGCCGCGAGCGGGTGGAGAAGCGGCTCCAGAAGATCATGTGGAACGCGTTCCGGGACGTGGTCGCCTTCACCGAGTCCCACGGGGTCAACATGCGGACGGCGTCCTACATGGTGGCGATCGACCGCGTGGCATTCGTCCACCGCCTCCGGGGCATCTACGCCTGAAAGGCTCGAGTGGAGGCGATCGTTGATGCCCGAGGCGGATTCGCGGCGGCCATCCGTCGCTCGCCCATGAAGACGCGCCCGCTCCATCCCGCCCCCACCCCTCCCGCCCCGACCGCGATCCGCTGCAAGGTCCCTCCAACGGGCTGAAAGCTCGGGATCGAGACCGAAGACCAGGGGGTGATCCCTCGTCCGCCCGAATTGCGCCTTTTACCAGCGAGATGGTAGGGATTCGTGCGCCCCTGCCGATGACCAGGCCTGCCATAGTCGTATCCCGCAGCTTGACCATCCGAAGAAGGACGGACACCATGCGGTTCCATTCCGGATACGTGAGCGTTCACCGCGAGGAAGGACCATGCCGTGGTGTAATCGGGAACGAGCGCGGCGCGACGATCGTCGTCGTCGCGCTCGTGCTCGTGGCACTCCTCGGGATGGCTGCGCTCGCGATCGACGTGGGCATGCTCCTCACGGCGCGGACCGAGTCCCAGCGCACGGCCGACGCGGGGGCTCTCGCCGGGGCGGGAAAGTACCTCGAAGAGTATTTCCTCACCTTTTCGAGCGACGACAACGCGATCCGCCAGGAGGCCCAAGCCTTCGCCGGTCAGAACGCGATCATGGGGGGCCAGACCACCGTCGAGGATTCCGACGTCGAGATCGACCACGACGAGCACACCGTCCGCGTGTGGATCCGCAACACGGCGGCCCGCACGAGCGCCATCCCGACGTGGTTCGCGCGCGTCCTGGGCCGCGATGAGGCGGACGTCGTCACCGCGGCGGCGGCCCGTGTGACGGGGGCCGCCGGCGGCGATTGCCTGCTTCCTGTCGCCCTGCCGGACGAGTGGATCGACGACGGAAACCAGCAGTGGGATGGCCCGCCCCAGGACACGTACATCCCGTGGCCCGAGGACGGCTACACGGGCTACGGCACGGATGACATCGGGATGCGCATTCAGATCAAGACACAGCCATCGGGGGGCGGCCCTCCGCAGTGCCAGCAGCAGGCGGGTGTCTTCGACGCGTGCAACGCGCTCGGCCCCAGCTGGCGGTGCTGGTGGCTGGACGACCGCCCCAGCCAGGGCGGCGGCGGGGGCGTCGACGCGCTCGACCCCCGGATCCGCGGCTGCGTGGGCGAAGGCAAGGAGATCGGAGATCTGATCTGGGCGGCCTCGGGCTCGGGCAACAAGCAGTCGCTGGTGCAGGGCCCCTTCAAGGACCTCGTCGACGAGGAGCCCGACGTGGTGTGGGACGAGGGGCAGGGCTGCCCGACCCGCGGCGGGGAGTGCGTCACCGACAGCAATCGCATCCGGCGGGTGCCGCTGATCCACCCGGACGAGGTCCAGGGGAACGGAGCCAACCTGAACGTGCCGATCGCCAACTTCGCAGGGGTCTTCGTGGAGAAGGTATCGTGCTCGCCGAATCTGCCTCACGGGGGAGGCCCCCCGGGGCAGTGGAACGTCTACGTCCGTCTCATGGGGTTCACGGGTTCCAACCCGATCGACCGCGACGACAGCCTGCTGAAGACGATCCAGCTGGTCGAGTAGGACGCGGCCCCAACCACCCCT
>DATEDS010000288.1:0-6274 GCA_035281565.1 Gemmatimonadota bacterium | reverse complement strand
GATCGAGATCACCAGCGGGATCGTGCTGGTGGCGGTCGGGATCCTCGTCTTCACGAACTCGTTCGCCATCCTGGCCGCCTATCTTAACCGGGTGCTCCTGCCGCTGTTCCCGTTCATCGCCGAGAACATCTGATTCGTATGGTCGAGGCGGGGGGCGATCCGTACATTCCGCGCGCCGAATCGGGCTTGACCCACGCCACCCGGAGGGCACGCATGGATTGGTTCTATGTGTATTTCGTCGGCTTTCTCATCCTGATCGCTGCGGTCGGGATGGGGCTCGCCAGGGTCGGGGTGTCCGCCGCCTGGATCTTCATCGTCTGCCTGGCTCTCTTCGGCGTCGCGGTCATGAGCGCGGTCAAACGCACGCGGGGAGGCGGCTCGGGCGGCGACGCCGGCTGAGCGCCCATTGCCCGGGATCGCCGCCTGGCTCCGCGACTTCTTCACTCAGAATCTGGGCTACAAGGTCGTCGCCCTCGCCCTGGCCCTGTTGCTGTGGTTCGACGTGACTTCGGACGAGACCGCGCTGATCGACTATCCGGTGCCGCTCAGCATCGCGGTCGAAGGCCGTGACATGATCGTCACGAACGACATCCCGCACGAGGTGGACGTGCGGTTCTCGGGGACGGGGAAGGAATTGTTGCGCCTGGATCGGGATCGGCTCGCGATCCGCAAGGAGGTGCGCGGGGACGAGAACGACACCCTGCAGATCGATCTCGGTCCCCAGGACGTCCAGCGGCCGGGCGACCTGAGCCTCGTTCCGATCGGCGTCGTCCCCAGCCGGATCACGGTGGTGACGGATCGCTTCATCGAGAAGACGGTACCGTTGGTGACCGTCGGCGAGGTCGAGGTCGACGCCAACCGGCGGGTGATCGGTCTCGACGTCGATCCGCGGAGCGTACGAATCCGTGGAGTCACCGCCGAGATCCGACCGATCGGCTCGCTGGAGCTCGACCTCTCCCAGATCACGGCCGACGACGGGCCCTTTGACGAACGGCTCGAGATCGCGGTGCCCGAGAGCCTGCGCACCGTGAAGGTCTCGCCCGACAGCGTCCGGATCCGCGGTCGGGTCGTTTCCGCCCGCCCTCCGCAGCCAGCCGGTGACTCCCCATGATCACCGTCGGCATCGAGACTTCCTGCGACGACACCTCGATCGCCGTCCTGGACGGCGAGGAGCGACTTCGCGCGAACGTCGTGAGCTCGCAGTTGGAGCACGAGGCCTTCGGCGGGGTCGTTCCCGAGCTGGCGAGCCGGGCTCACGTCACCAACGTGCTGCCGGTCTTCCGCCGTGCGCTCGCCGAAGCCGGCCTGGGCCCGGAATCGATCGACCTGATCGGCGTCACCCATGCTCCGGGTCTGATCGGATCCCTGCTCGTGGGCGGCGCGTTCGCCCAGGGGATGGCGCTGGCGCTGGAGCGACCCCTGGTCCCGGTCCACCACCTCGAGGCCCACGTGGTCGCGAACCTCCTGGACCATCCGGAGCTCGAGCTGCCCGCCGTGGCGCTGATCGTGTCGGGGGGCCACACGCTGCTGGTCCACGTCCCCGTCTGGAAGCGCTACGCGCTTCTCGGGCGGACGCGGGACGACGCCGCGGGCGAGGCGTTCGACAAGGTGGCGAAGCTGCTCGGGCTGGGGTTCCCGGGGGGTCCGGAGATCGAACGCCAGGCCCGCGGCGGCGACCCGGGCGCCATCCCGTTCCCGCGACCCATGCTCGACCGGGGCGATCTCGACTTCTCGTTCTCCGGGCTCAAGACCGCCGTCCTGCAGTGGGTGGAGGACCACGAGCCCGAGGCCGTCGAGCGCCGCCTGCCGGACCTGTGCGCGTCCTTTCAGGCGGCGGTCGTCGAGGTCCTCGCCGAGAAGACCGCCCGGGCGGCGGCCCGTCTCGAGGTCCCGACCGTCCTGCTGGCGGGGGGAGTCGCATGCAACCACGCCTTGAGGGCGGAGGTCCGGGATCGCGCGTCAGGGCACCGGGTTCTCTGGCCACGCCCCGGCCTGTGCACCGACAACGGGGCGATGATCGCCCGCACGGCGGTCCTGCGTCGGGAGGAGTCCGTCCCGCCGGGCGGGTTCGACGTCCGCGCCAGCCTGGATCTCGGCTGAGGGAACGCTTGTTCACAGTGCCGGGTGTCCGTCCCTCGACGATCGTTCGCGGCAGGCGCAGCGGGCGGTCGTCGCCACGCGGCGGACGGCGTCCCGGGCTCGTTTCTTGCCCGCGCGATGGATTTTCCGGCGCCGATCGGCTAAACGTGAAGGACAGCCCGCCACCCGTCGATCACGCTTCGAGCGACCCGAGGTCCGCATGTCCCAGCCCGAGCCACTGACGCTCGATCCACGGACCGAGCGCCTCCTGGAGTCCATCGAGATCATTCCGATCGAGACCGAGCGCGCGCGTTCGGCAGGCAGCCAGCGCCGGGCCGGGCTGCGGCTCCGTGACCAGGGCCAGTACGGCGAGGCCGAGCTGTGTCTGCGGGTCGCGTACCTCGCGTCACGTCAGGCGGACGACGCGGAACAGGCGGCCCAGATCGGCCTCGACCTGGCCCGCAGCGTCGTCTACCGCTCGCCGCGGGAGGCGCTGGGGATCGTCCGGCAGGTGCTCCACGGGCATCCGGCGAGCCTGGACGCGGTATGCCTGCACAACCTGATCGGCTCGCTCCTGATGGAGCTCTGCGAGACGGATCTGGCCGAGCTCAGCTTCGAGCGCGCCTCGGACGGCCGGATCGCCGGGGCACCGGTCTACCGCGCCTATGCCGAGGCGAATCGGGCCCGCAACGCCTTCGAGCGCGGGGACGCGGTCGAGGCGGCCCGGCTCAACCGCCGGGTCCTCGGTCGGCTCGAGGCTCTCGACGACGCGGTCGGTGTCGGGCTCGTCCTCTTCAACATGGCCATCCACGCGATGCGCGAGGGGGCCCTGGAAGAGGCGTTCCGGCTACTCGAGCGGAGCGGCGAGCGGCAGCGCGCCTCCGGACATCTGCGCCTGGCGGCCATGGAGGAGCTCTGCCGCGGCGAGCTGGCCCTCGCCGTGGGCGACCGGACGATGGCTCGCGAGCGGTTCGACCGCTGCGAGCGGATCGCCGGCCAGGCCTCGCTCCCCGCCGTTCGGGCCCGAGCTCTCATCTGGAAAACCCTCCTCCGGGAGGAGCCGGGCGGAACGACGCTACTGACGGACCTCGAAACCGCCGCCCGGGACCTGCACGCCCGCGGGATGCGCACCGACAGCGCCATCGTCTACCTCGTCGCCTCCGCCTACGCGGAGCGGGAGGGGCTCCCGCACGAGCGGTATCACGCCGTGGCGCGGTCGATCCTGGGACACGACACCGCCACCCGACAGCTCCGCGAGCTGTACGCCCGCACCGTGCGGGCCATGCGGTCCCCCCGCCGGCGGCTCGAGCGGGAGCTCTTCCCGGAGTTCCTGAGCCAGTCGGCGGCGATCCTGCGCGTCAAGGACCGCCTCCACCGGCTCGTGGACACGGACGTCCGGATCCTGCTCGAGGGGGAGTCCGGGACCGGCAAGACGTTCCTGGCCCGTCAGGTTCACGCGGCGGGTCGCAAGCCCGGCCCGTTCGTCGTCGTGGATTGCACGAACCTCGAGGAGAACCTGTTCGAGTCCAAGCTGTTCGGACATCGCCGGGGGGCGTTCACGGGCGCCGTTTCGGACGCCGTGGGCCTGGTCGAGCAGGCCCACACCGGGACGCTCTTCCTGGACGAGATCGGCGAGTTGCCGTTGGAGATCCAGGCCAAGTTGCTCTACACGATCGAGGAGCAGCGGTACCGCCCGGTCGGAGCGCGGCACGAGAAGAGCGCCGACTTTCGCGTGCTGGCGGCGACCAACCGCGACATCGACGCCATGCTCGCGAACGGCGCTCTCCGGCAGGACCTGTTCTTCCGCCTGTCCGGCTTCCGGATCACGCTGCCGCCTCTCAGGGAGCGGATCGAGGACCTGCCGCTCCTGGTCGAGCACCGCCTGGAGGCGCTCAACCGCCGCTACCGCAGGCGCAAGGTCCTGAGCGCGGAGGTGTGGGACACGATCGGCGCCTACGCCTGGCCGGGCAACGTCCGCGAGCTCAATGGGACGCTCGAGCGCGGCTTCCACCTGGCTCCCGGGCGCCAGATCGGCCTCGAGGACCTGGGGGTAGGACTGTCCGTCACCAGCCTGGAGCCCGACGATCTCTCCTGGTACGGCGTACGGCGCGCCCACCTGCTGCGTGTCCTCAGGCTCTGCCGCGGGAACGTGACCCAGGCGGCGCGGCTCCTGGGGCTGAACCGGACCACCCTGATCTACAAGCTGAAGCTGCTCGACATCGCGCGCGTCGACTTCGACCCCGATCACGCGCACCGGGAGGAGCCGTCCGTGCCGAGGCTCGTCGCCGAGGCGGGGGACGTTCCCGGGGCTGCGCCGAGCGACCGAGATTCCGCCCCGTCTTGACCGCGCTCGTGATCCTGAGCGGCGCGCTCGGGCTCGCCCTGGGGTCGTTCCTGAACGTGTTGATCGTCCGGTTGCCGGCCGGCGACTCGGTGCTCCGGCCGGGCAGCCGATGCCCGCGCTGCGGGTCCCGCGTGCGGTGGATCCACAACGTCCCGGTCGTGTCGTGGCTCGCCCTGCGCGGCCGATGCGCCTCGTGTCAGGCGCGGATCGGATGGCAATACCCGGTCGTCGAGCTGGCGACGGCGGCCATCTGGGTCGGCCACGGGGCCGTCTGGGGGGCGACGCCAAGAGCCCTTACGGGCGCCCTGCTGCTGACGTTTCTGCTCGCGATCGCGATCATCGACGCACGCCACTTCCTGATCCCCGACGAGCTGTCGCTGGGCGGCCTGGCCGTCGGGTTCCTGCTGTCGATCCTGCCCGGGCCGCCGAGCGTCCCCGAATCCGCGCTCGGCTCGATCGTCGGGGGCGGATTGCTGTGGATCGTCGGAGAGGCTTGGCTTCGACTGTTGAAGAAGGATGCGATGGGCGGTGGTGACATCAAGCTCATGGCTATGATCGGCACATTCCTGGGATGGAAGGGCGCGCTCCTCACGATTTTTCTGGGGTCGCTGATAGGCACGATGGCGTTTCCCCCCATCATTTTTCGATTGGACAAGCAGATTCCATTCGGTGTGTTCTTAGCTTTGGCAGCAGCGCTCACCTTCTACTTTGGCGAAACTCTCCTGCAATGGTATCTGGGGCTCTCCATGTACTTCGGATGACGCGGCGCTGATGGAATTCCTCCGCTACACGACCGTGGGAAGCGGAACGGTCGTGCCCGACAGCGCGCGCGGCCCGGCCGCCCACCACTTCGCCTGCGGGGATCTGAGCCTCCTCATCGACCTCGGGTCGGGGACAATGCGGCGGCTGCACGCGCTCGGGATCCCCTTTGCGGCGCTCGATCTGGTGGCGGTCACCCACCGCCATCAGGATCACTTCGCGGACCTCCTGCCGCTCCTCTTCGCACTCCGGTACGCCCCCGGCGTGAACCGCGTCCGTCCGCTGGCGCTGGTCGGTTATTCCGGCTTCGAGGAGGACCTGGAGGCGCTGGAGGCCGTCTTCGGCGCATGGGTCCTCGATCCCGGCTGCCCGCTCGACATCTGGGAGGCCGAGGACACACCGGTCGAGCTCGACCGGGAGGCCGTGTCCGCAACCCTCGAGGCCCGGCGGGTGGAGCACACTCCGGAGGCGGTCGGCTACCGGCTCGCCTTGAACGCCGCAGGGCGTGAGATCCTGGTCGCCTACACGGGCGACACCGCTTTCTGCGCGGAGGCGGTAGCACTGGCTCGCGAGGCCGATCTGCTGATCGCCGAATGCTCGGTCGCCGACGAGGACGCCGTGCCGGGCCACATGACGCCCGGCGAGGTCGGCCGCCTGGCGGCGGAAGCGGCGGTCCGCCACCTGGTGGCGACCCACTTCTATCCGTCCGCCCTGAAGCTCGGACAAGCCGAGATCGAGCGCCGGCTCCGCCAGCATTACGATGGGCCGCTCGATCTCGCCGTCGACGGCCTCCAGATCGAGCTGTGACGCGGGAAAGGCTCCGGCTGGGGGAGCAGGGGGAGGGGCTGGCGGCCCGTTTCCTCGAGGAGCGCGGTTACCGGATCGTCGCTCGTCGCTGGCGGGGGGCCGGGCGTGAGATCGATCTGATCGCCGAGAAGGGGGAGGTCGTGGCCTTCGTCGAAGTCAAGACGCGGCGCGCCCCGCTCGCCCCGCCGTCCCTGGCCGTGGACCGGCGGAAGCGGCACCAGCTCGCGGCCGCCGCCCGCCTGGCGGAGGCGCGTTGGCCGGCGCGGGCGTTCCGGTTCGACGTCG
>DATEDS010000287.1:0-11490 GCA_035281565.1 Gemmatimonadota bacterium | reverse complement strand
CCTCGCCCTGCGTGACGCCTCGGTCGGGCGCGGTCTCAAGGGCGCCGCCCAGGCGCGGGCGCGGGTCGCGATCGTGGTCGGTGAGCGGGAGCGGCAGCAAGGGACCGTCACGCTGCGCGACCTCGTCTCCGGCGAGGAGCGCTCGCTGGGGCTGGAGGAAGCGGTCACCCGGCTCGTCCGGCGCGGGGAGCCAGGGTGAGGGTCGGCCTTCTCAGCGACACCCACGACCACGTGCTGCGGATCCGTGAGGCGGTCAGCCTGCTGAACCGCTTCGAGGTCGAGGTGGTCCTCCATGCGGGGGACTACTGCTCGCCGTTCGCGGTCCGCGAGCTGGGCCGGCTCGACGCCCCCCTCCACGGCATCTGGGGCAACAACGACGGCGACATCTACCGTCTCGGGGAGGCGTTCGCCGCCATCGGCGCCCGGCTGGTGTGGCAATGGTGGGAGACCGAGATCGACAACCGGCGGATCCTCCTCATGCACGAGCCGCGCGGCGTGGACGCGGTCGCCTCGGCCGGCGGGTACGATCTGGTCGTCTACGGCCACACGCACGAGCGTGAGGAGCGGGCCGTCGGCCGGACGCGGGTCGTCAACCCGGGTGAGGTGTGCGGGTGGATCGGTGGCGTGCCCTCGTTCGCGACCTACGACACGCGGAGCGGGGAGGTGGAGTTCCATGAGTTCTGAGCCCCGCCCGGCCGACGGCCACCGCCGGCCGGGGAGATGGATCCTGATCCTGGACTTCGGCAGCCAGTACACTCAGCTCATCGCGCGCCGGATCCGCGAGCTGCGCGTGTACTGCGAGATCCATCCGTTCTCGCTCGACCCGGAGACCATCCGCGGCTGGGAGCCGGCCGGCATCGTCCTCTCCGGTGGACCCTCCAGCGTCTACGACGACGAGGCTCCCCATCCAGCGGAAGGGCTGCTCGACCTGCGGCCGCCGATCCTGGGGATCTGCTACGGAATGCAACTCCTGGCCCAGGCCGAGGGGGCTCACGTCCAACCGGCCCGTTCGCGCGAGTACGGTCGCGCCCGGGTGACGGTGACCGAGCCGGTCGGCCTGTTCCGGGGGTTCGAGGAGCAGGATCTGCTCGATGTGTGGATGAGCCATGGCGACCGGGTCGAGTCCCCCCCCCACCGCTATGCCGCCTACGCGATATCCGGCGAGGACACGATCGCCGCGTTCGGCGATCCCGAAACGCGCCGTTACGGCGTCCAGTTCCACCCCGAGGTCGCGCATACCGAGCGCGGCGAGGAGATGCTGGCCAACTTCGTGTTCGAGATCTGCGGCTGCGTTCCCGACTGGACGATGGCGTCGTTCATCGACGATGCGGTGGCGTCGATCCGGCAGCGGATCGCCGGCGGCCGCGCGGTCTGCGGGCTGTCCGGCGGCGTCGACTCGGCGGTCGCTGCCGCGCTCGTCCACCGGGCCATCGGCGACCGCCTGGCCTGCATCTTCGTCGACACGGGGCTGCTCCGGAAGGACGAGCGGCACCAGGTCGAGCGCACCTTCAGGGAGCATCTGCGGCTGCCGCTACGGGTCGTCGACGCCGCCGACCGTTTCCTGGCCGACCTGGCCGGGGTCGAGGACCCCGAGGAGAAACGCCGCCGGATCGGACACCGCTTCGTGGACGTGTTCGAGGCGGAGGCCGAGCAGGTCGAGGACGCCCGGTTCCTCGTCCAGGGGACGCTCTATCCCGACGTCATCGAGTCGGTCTCCGTGCGTGGTCCCTCGGTCACGATCAAGACGCACCACAACGTGGGCGGGCTCCCCGAGCGGATGCGCCTGGAAGTGGTCGAGCCGCTGCGCGAGCTCTTCAAGGACGAGGTCCGGCAGGTCGGGCGCGAGCTCGGCCTTCCGGAGGATGTCCTGGGACGCCACCCTTTCCCCGGCCCGGGCCTGGCGGTGCGGATCCTGGGCGCGGTGACGCCCGAACGGGTGGCCCTTCTGCAGGAGGTCGACACGATCTTCCTGCAGGAGATCCACGGCGCCGGGCTCTACGACCGGATCTGGCAGGCGTTCGCGGTGCTGCTTCCCGTCCGGGCCGTCGGGGTGATGGGAGACTTCCGGACGTACGAGAGCGTCGTCGCCCTCCGGGCGGTGACGAGCCGCGACGGCATGACCGCCGACTGGTACCCGTTCCCCCCCGACTTCCTGGCCGGTGTTTCCAATCGGATCATCAACGAGGTCCGCGGCGTGAACCGGGTGGTGTACGACGTCTCGAGCAAGCCGCCGGCGACGATCGAGTGGGAGTAGGGCTCAGCGCTGGGCGACGGAGTCGAGGCGCGCGCCGATCCGCCCGTAGATCTCCGACATCAGGTCGTCGTCCCCGCCGCGCCGCGCGACGAACACCCGCAGGTCGTCTTCGGTGACCCCGGCGCGCTGGAGGATCTCGGTGCGGCGCTGCCGGTACCCGGCCGTGTCCGGAAGGATCTCAACCCGGGCGGCCGAGAGATCGGCCACGACCCGGGCGAACGTCGCCGGCGGGATGGTGGCCGCCTGCGGCCGGGCCGCCTGCCGCTCGCAGGCCGGAAGGAGCGGGCCGAGGGCCAGGAGGAATACAACCATGCGCACCGCGGCCCAAGTTCGGCCCCGGAGAGGGGGCGTGCCAGCGCGGCTCGGCCGCGCGGTCGTGGTCGCGCTCGCGGCGGCCGCCCTCGCCGGCTGCGTGACCACGCTCGAGCGAGAGGCCCGGCGGGCGCGTGAGACGGGGACGGATCCGCTGCCCCTCGTCGAGCGGCTGACCGAGCAGCATCGGGCGATCGACACCACCAAGCGCGTCTTCGACGTGACCCTGATCGAAGGCCGCCGACGCTTCGCCGGCGCGGGGGCGGTGGAATACCGGGCCGATCCGCGTCGCCTGGCCGCCGACGTCTTCGGCCCGCACGACACCCACGTGCTGGCGGTTCGCCTGGAGGGGGACCGGCTCACCGTGCGACTCCCCCGAGAGGGCGAGGTGCTGACCGGGGAGCTGGGGGACCCCCGCTTCGCCGCGCTCACCGGCGAGCGGGCGCTGGTCAGCCCGGAGATCCTGGGGGCGCTGGTCGGGGCCTACGACGTGGGCCGGCTGGCGGCCGACGCCGACTGGATGGCCGCCGCCGCGGACGGCGAGCGCCGGACCCTGTACGTCCAGCGCGGGGAGATCCTCCACGCGTTCACGGTCGAGCCGCCCGGGGGGCGCCTGGTCGAGTACCGGCAGGCTCGCACCGGGAGGCTGGTGTACCGCGTCCAGTTCGACGATTTTCAAGCGGTCGGCGGGCGGGAGAGCCCGCGCCACGTGGTGCTGAGGGATTACGTGCAGGAGCGACGGCTGGTCATCGATGTCACGCGGGAGCACGAGGAGGTCACGGGGGTCTGAGCCGTCGGCGGCTCGACCACCCCTGCTACGACCGGCGGCGGCCGCGGCCCTGATCGCGGCGGCCGCCTGCGGCTATTCGTTCCGTTCCCCCGTACCGGCCCACCTCAACACGGTCTACGTCCCGACCTTCGAGAACGAGACGCGGGAATTCCAGCTCACCCAGCAGCTCACCGAGCGCGTCATCAACGAATTTCTGAACGAGTCCCGGCTGCGGCTCGTGAGCGACGAGGAGGAAGCCGACCTGGTGGTACTCGGGGCGATCCGTGACTACCAGGAGGAGGCCCTGTCGTACGATCCCGGCGAGGTCGCCACCCCCGACGTGTTCACGCGGCGGGTCCTGCTCACGGTCGACCTGCGCCTTCAGGACCGCGTCCAGGACGAGACCCTGTGGGAAAACCCCGGCCTCACCCAGTGGGGGGAGTTCAACGAAGAGGCCAACGAGGATCGTGAGGTGGGGATCGACCGGGCGGTGGACAAGATCGCGGAGGAGATCCTGCGGCATGTCGTCGAAGAGTTCTAGCGTCGCCTGCGTCCGTGGCCTGGTTCAGGGCCCTTTCCTACATTCGCGGCCGCGATGAGCCCGCTCCTCCAGAAGAAGGTGCTGGTCCTCAACCAGAACTACGAACCGCTGGCGGTGTGCCATGCCCAGCGCGCCATCGTGATGGTGGTCCTGGGAAAGGCCGAGATCGTGGAGCGTTACGAGATGGACGTGCGGTCGGTCTCGCGGGTCGTGCCGCTGCCCTCGGTGGTCCGCCTCCAGGTGTACATCCAGACTCCCCGCAAGCGGATCGCGCTCACCCGCCGCAACGTCCTCAAGCGCGACGGGTACCGCTGCCAGTACTGCGGGACGCGGCGCGGTCCCATGACCACCGACCACATCGTCCCGCGGGCGCTGGGGGGCCGCGACCGGTGGGACAACCTGGTGTGCGCGTGCATCCGCTGCAACAACCGGAAGGGCAACCGCACGCCGGAGCAGGCCGGGATGAGCCTGGCCCGTCCGCCCCGCGCGCCGCACCGCTACATGCAGATCACCTTCTACACGCCCATCCCGGACAAGCGCTGGCGACCGTACCTCTTCCTTGACTGACCGGGGCCGGACACCTCCGCGCCGGCCCGCCCTCGGAGGCTGATGGAGGGAGCCGCCCACCTGGTCGAAGTCGGCCACTTCTTCTTCATCCTCATCGTGGTCCTGCTGGCGGCCAAGCTGGCGGGGGAGCTCTTCGAGCGGATCGGCCAGCCCGCCGTGCTGGGGGAACTCGTCGCCGGGGTCGTCGTCGGGACCAGCGTCCTCGGCCTCGTGCCGGTGGATCCCGCCGACCCCTACGGGGCCGTGGTCCATCTCCTGGCCGAGATCGGGGTCGCGATCCTTCTCTTCGAGATCGGCCTGGAGACGGACCTCAGGGAGATGTTCCATGTCGGCTCGTCGGCCCTCACGGTCGCCGTGGTCGGCGTGTTCCTGCCGTTCCTCTTCGGATACCTCTTCTGGCATTACTACGAAGGCGGGGCCAGCCTCACGGCGATCTTCATCGGTGCCACTCTCACCGCGACGTCGGTCGGCATCACGGCCCGCGTCCTGACCGACATCGGGAAGATCAACACGTCCGAGGCACGCATCATCATCGGCGCCGCCGTCATCGACGACATCCTCGGTCTGCTCATCCTGGCCGTCGTCGAGGGGCTGGCGTCGACCGGTTCGGTCTCCGTCCTCGGCGTGGTCCGCCTGTTCGGCCTGGCGGTCGGCTTCCTCGCCGTGGCCATGGCGATCGGACTCTACACGGCGCGCTGGATCTTCGAGCTCGTCAACCGGATGCGTGTCCGGGGCGTGCTGGTGAGCTTCGCGCTGGTGTTCGCGCTCACGCTCGCGTTCCTGGCGCATCGGGTGGGGCTGGCTCCCATCGTGGGCAGCTTCGCCGCCGGGCTGATCCTCTCCCGGACCAATCAGTTCGACACGATCGTCGAGCAGATCAAGCCGGTGGCGGACGTCTTCACGCCGATCTTCTTCGTCTCGATCGGAGCGGCGGTCAACGTCGCCATCCTGGACCCCCGCGTGCCCGAGAACCACGAGATCCTGATCGTGGCCGCGGGTCTGTTCGTCATCGCGGTGCTCGGGAAAGTGGCGGCCGGCTACGCCGTTCCGTGGCGCAAGGACGTCCACCGGCTGGCGATCGGCGTCGGAATGATCCCGCGCGGCGAAGTGGGGCTTATCTTCGCCCAGATCGGGCTCCTCGGGGGCGTCCTGACCCAGGACGTCTTCTCGGCGGTGCTGATCATGGTCATGGCCACGACCCTCGTCACCCCCCCGGTCCTGAAGAGCCTCTTCGAGCGCGGGCCGCGCGGACGCGAAACGCAGTCGGCCATGCGGCCCGTCGACGAGCCGCCGCCTCCGGTGCGGCCGGGCATGGGCGGGCTCTGAGGTGGCCGAAGCGGGGCGTCCGACACTCTCCGTGGTCATGCCGGCGTACAACGAGGAGCGCACGATCGGCCGCATCCTCGAGCGTGTCGCGGCCTCGCCGTTCACCAAGGAGATCGTGGTCGTCGACGACGGCTCGACCGACGGGACCCGCGCGTACCTCGAGGGGATCACCCGCGGCTCGACGGTCTTCCCGGGGCCGGACGGGCGGCCGGTGCCGGTGCGGGTCGTCCTCCTGCCCGGGAACCGGGGCAAAGGGGCCGCTCTCCGGCATGGCTTCGCCGAGGTGCGCGGCGAGATCGTGCTGATCCAGGACGCCGACCTGGAATACGACCCCCGCGACTATGCGAAGCTCCTCGAGCCGATCCTCCAGGGGGAGGCGGATGTCGTCTACGGCTCGCGCTTCCTGGGCGGCCCCCAGCGCGTCCACCTGTTCTGGCACTACGTCGGGAATCGCTTCGTGACGCTGCTGTCCAACGTCTTCACCAATCTGAACCTGACCGATATGGAGACCTGCTACAAGGCGTTCCGTCGCGAGGTGATCGAGGCCATCGGTCCGACCCTGCGTTCGGATCGCTTCGGGATCGAACCCGAGCTGACGGCGAAGGTGGCCCGCGGCGGCTTCCGGATCTACGAGACGCCGATCACCTATCACGGGCGCGATTACGAAGCCGGGAAGAAGATCACCTGGCGCGACGGCCTGGCGGCGGTCTGGCACATCGTGCGCTTCCGGTTCTGGAGCCGATGATCCAGGACGAGCCGCTGCCGATCCCGGCGCCCGAGCCGTCGTCTTCCGATACGACCGCCGTCATGGAGGGCCTGGAGCGTACCGTCGACCGCATCAGCGAGGTCCGCTCGATCGCCGATCTGTGGGCGCTGGCGGGCGACTTCCAGGTGGAGGTGCTGCGGTTTGCGGGGAGGCTGATCGTGGCCGCCCTGGTCATCCTCGTGTTCGCCGGGATCTACTGGGTGATGGCCCGGGCGCTCCGGCCGATCTTCGAGCGCAGCCGCCTCCAGGAGGACGCCGCCCAGCTGCTGACCGTCATTCTCCGCTACGTCGTCCTGGGGTTCGCGGTGGTGCTGGCGCTCGGACAGCTCGGCTTCAACATCACCGGGCTCCTGGCCGGCCTGGGCGTGGCGGGGCTGGCGCTTGGCTTCGCGGCCAAGGACACGCTCGCCAACTTCATCGCCGGGATGACGATCCTGTGGGACCGCCCCTTCCGGGTCGGGGACAGGGTGGAGATCGACGGCGAGTTCGGGCAGGTGAAGAGGATCACGCTGCGCTCGACCCGCATCCACACCAACCAGAACATCGTGGTGATCATCCCCAACCAGAACGTGGTCAACAACAAGATCATCAACCACACGATGCAGGCCTCCACGCGGGTCGATGTGGCGTTCGGGATCGCCTACAAGGAGGACATCGACAAAGCGCGTCGGACGGTCCTCGCGCTCACCGAAGGCGACGAGCGGCTCCGCGCCCGGCCGGGCCCGGACGTGGTGGTCACGGGGATGGCCGAGTCGTCGGTCAACCTGGCGCTGCGGTTCTGGCTCAGCAATCCGCACATCGAGGTGCCGGTCGAGCTCGAGTACATCGAGCGCATCAAGAAG
This sequence comes from Gemmatimonadota bacterium, assembly GCA_035281565.1. GTDB lineage: Bacteria > Gemmatimonadota > Gemmatimonadetes > JACCXV01 > JAHWKZ01 > DASRVA01. Next base: position 4,113 of record DATEDS010000287.1, on the reverse strand, counting down.
GCGTTGGACGGAGCGGGGATCGAGATCCCGTTTCCGCACCGCTCGCTGCTCATCGAGCGGCTGCCGGAGCCCGGCTCGCCGGCCACCGGCCCGACCGGGTCGGCGGCCGAGACCGGAGACCCAGGACCGCCGCCGGGCGAGGGAAAGGCGTGACGCGGGCGGTCGAGGCACGAGGCCCCGGCTTCCCTCACCTGGAGGTCGGTTGGCCGGGGCTGCCGCTGGCCGCCGGGATCACGCTGCGCCCGGCGGCGGAGAACGGCCCCGGGCGCGACCCGGCCCTCGAGGGGCTGCGGTCCTGGGCCGCCGGACGGTTCGACGGCCTGGTCGGGGCGACCCAGGTCCACGGGGCCCGGATCTTCGACGTCGACGGGGTCCGTGTCCCCGAAACGGCCGGTTCCGCCGGCCCGTTCGTCCTGCGGGTGGCCGGCTACGACGGGCTCCTGACGAACCGGCCCGGACGTCTGCTGACGGTGGGAGCGGCGGACTGCGTCCCCGCGCTCCTCTACGCCCCGCGGGCCGGCGTCGTGGCGCTTCTCCACGCGGGCTGGCGCGGCATCGCCGCCGGGATCCTTCCGGCGGCCCTGGAGCGGCTCTCGGAGGCCGGGGCCCGGCCGGCCGACGTCCTCGCCTGGTGGGGTCCGGCGGTAGGTCCGTGCTGCTATCCGGTGGGTGAGGAGGTCGTCGAGGCCCTGCGGGCGACCGAGGCCGGTCCGGAGGCGGACGGGTGGGTCCGCCGCGGACCCGGCGGGCCCCGCGTCGATCTGCGGGAGGCCTTGACCAGCCAGGCCGCCGCGCGGGGGATTCCGCGAGGGGCCGTCACGGCGTCGTCGCGCTGCACGTCGTGCGCGGCGGATCTGTTCTTCAGCCATCGCCGGGACCCTTCCGGCGGACGGATGCTCGCCTTCGCGGGCCTGCCCCGGCCGGACTGACCTGCGCCCCTCCCCGCGGGGCCGCAACAGGTTGTCGCGGCTACGGTTTGGGGTATATTCCGGGTGGAAGTGGGGCGGCCTCCCCACTTTTTTTCTTTCGCCCGTCCTCGACCGGCAACCCACGGGGCAGGTCGATGCCTGACGTCGATCGGCTGTCGGCCCTCATCGAACCGCTCCTGGCCCGGGAGGGCGTCGAGCTCGTGGACGTGGAGGTCGCCGGCTCGAGGAGGCGACCCATCGTCCGCGTGTACGTGGATCGTCCCGGGGGGGTCGGCGTGGACGACTGCGCCCGGATCTCCCGACTCCTCGAGGCCGGTCTGGAGACCGCGGCCGCGGTCCCCGAGACTTACGTGCTCGAGGTATCCAGTCCGGGCCTCGACCGCCCGCTGCGCGAGCGCCGTCACTTCGAGCGTTTCGTGGGTCGGGACGTCGAGGTCCGGCTCTTCGCCCCGCTCCAGGGCCGGCGCCGGATCGTGGGCACGCTTGAACAGGTGGCGGACGCCGCCGACGACTCCTTCGCGATCACGGTCGTGGATCCCGACGGCGCGCGCTGGACGTTCGCCGACCGGGACATCGCGAAGGCGCGGCTGCACTGGACCTGGTGACGGCCCGCGGATCCTGACAGATCCAACGCCGGAGAGCGCGCGGCACGACCGGACGCTCCGGAATAGAGGAGAACGAGATATGGCAACCGAGATCCTGGACGCTTTCAGCCAGCTCACGCGAGAGAAGGCCCTCGACCGGACCGAGGTGGTGGACCTCGTCAAGGCGGGCATGCTGGCCGCCGTGCGCCGCAAGTACGGCGCGGAGGCCAACGCCGACATCGTGATCGACCCGACGACGGGCAAGATCGGCATCTACCTCCTGAAGGAAGTGGTCGCCGACGAGGAGGCCCTGGAGGACCCCTCGCGCCAGATGACGGTCGCGGAGGCCAAGGACCTCCCCTACGTGAACGAGCCCTGGGGCGACGGCGATCCACAGCCCGGTCAGGTAGCCGAGATCCCGCTCGAGGTGAGCGACTTCGGTCGCAACGCCATCCAGGCTGCCAAGCAGATGATCATCCAGAAGGTGCGCGAGGAGGAGCGGAACCGGATCCGCGCCGAGTACGCCGACAAGGTCGGCCAGCTGGTCTCGGGGACCGTCCAGCAGGTGGACCGGGGCAACGCCCTGGTCTTTCTGGACCGCCGGACCGAGGCCCTTCTTCCGGCCCGCGAGCAGGTGCGCCGCGAATACCTGCGCCAGGGCGAGACGATCCGGGCGCTGCTGCTCGACATCCGAGAGACCAACAAGGGACCGCAGCTCGTGCTGAGCCGGACCCACCCCGACTTCGTGAAGGCGCTCTTCGCGCTCGAGGTGCCCGAGGTGTTCCAGGGGATCGTCGAGATCCGCGCCATCGCCCGCGAGCCGGGCAGCCGGTCGAAGATCGCGGTCTGGTCCCGGGACCAGCACGTCGACCCCGTCGGCGCCTGCGTCGGGCTCAAGGGGAGCCGCGTCCAGGCGGTGGTGTCGGAGCTGGGTGGGGAACGGATCGACATCGTGCCCTGGACCGACGAGCCCCGGGAATTCATCGCCCAGGCCCTCTCGCCGGCCCAGGTCTACAAGATCACGCTCCAGGAACCGGGTGGGACCGATGACGGGGGTCTGTTCGCGGAGTCGCTGAGCGGGGCGATCAAGTCACGGGCCCGATTCCGGGGCCCGACGGCGGCGCCGGCCCCGTTCCAGCCGGCGAGCCCCGAGGAGACCGCGGCTGCGCTGGAGGCGGCCAAGGTGTCCCGCGAGGAGGCCGCCCGGCGCGCCTCGCAGGGGCCCGCAGCCGAGGAGCCCGGCGAGGAGGCGCCCGAGAGTGCGGCGGCTCCGGAGGCGGTGATCCGGCCGGAACCCCCCGAGAAGCGGGCCACGGTGGTCTGCGCCGAGGATCAGCTCTCGCTGGCGATCGGGCGCTCGGGACAGAACGTCCGTCTGGCTTCCAAGCTCACCGGCTATCGGATCGACCTGGTCAGCAAGGCCGACTACCTGGCGCAGGAGGAGGCGCTGCTGTTCGGACGGCGGCCGGAACCCGTCGAGGCCGCCCCGGCGGTCGAGGAGGACGAGGAGTTCGCGCTGGCCGACATCCCCGGCATCGACGCCGAGACGGCGGCCGCGCTGGCGGCCGGCGGGTACCGCACGTTCGACGACATCATCAACCTGGAGCACGACGAGCTGTCCGCGATCCCGGGCATCGGGCCGGAGACGGCCACCAAGCTGGTGCAGCTCATCGACGAGATGACGGTCGAGGTGGACGAAGAGTGGGAGGACGAGACGGAGGCCGAGGCCCCCGCTCCGCCGGCTGCGGCCGCCGAACCGGCCGAGGAGCCAGCCGCCGCCGAACCGGCCGAGGAGCCCGACGCTCCCGCGGCGTCGGCCGAGGAGCCCGACGCTCCCGCCGCGTCTGCCGAGGAGCCGTCGGCGGGGGAATCCGAAGATGAGCCGGAGACGCCCCGTTGACGCGGAAGGCCCCAGGTTCCGCTCCCGCGCCGAGGGTCTCATCCGGCAGGCCCGGCGCGCCGGACGCGTCGTGATCGGCGTCAGGCAGACGGTCGATGCCGTCCGCGAGCGGCGCCTGACGGCGGCCCTCCTGGCGTCGGACCTCTCCGGACCGCGCCGCGAGGCGTTGCTCGAACGGCTGCGGGCGGCGGGCGTACCCGTGTACGAGGGGTGGACCAAGGACGGGCTAGGGGAGCTGGCCGGCCGTGTGGCGGTGGCCGCCCTCGGAATCACCGACCGGCACATCGCCGACGGGCTGGTCCGGCTGGCCCACGAGGCGACCCGGGCCGGCGGGGCAGGCAACGAGGAGGTCGAAGAGAGTGGCTAAGGTACGGATCTACGAGGTGGCTCGTCGCTTCAACGTCTCGAGCGAGGCGATGGTCAATCTGCTCAAGGAGATGGGCGTCCCGGTGAAGAACCACATGTCCTCCATCGACGAGGACACGGTCGCCCGGGTGGCCGGCAAGTTCGAGTCGGAGAAGGAGGCGGTCAAGCACGCCGAAGAGGAAAAGAAGCGGCGTCAGGACGAGGCCAAGCGCCGCCGCCGGACGCAGCGCCCCGCGGCCCGCGTGGAGGCCGCTCCCGCCGCCGGCGTGGCCGAGTCGAAGGCCGACGCCGTGGTGGCCGCCCCCGATGGCGATGCCGAGGGCCGCGTCGCGGC
>DATEDS010000286.1:0-5319 GCA_035281565.1 Gemmatimonadota bacterium | reverse complement strand
CTCGACCGGCGCCTCGAACGCCGGCGGGGTCGGGCTCCAGAGCCCGGACCCTTCGGGGGCCGTGTAGACGCAGTCGGCGAACTCGCGGTAGCCGTCGCTCCGCGACCACTGCCAGATGGCCATCTCCACCCGCTGCCCGTGGGCCACCGAGCGACCGAAGTGCGCGCCCGAGGTCTCGGCACGGAACCGGTCGTTGAGCTCCTGCTCGAGCTCCCGGATTGCTGAGAGGCTGGCCTGGCTCGTGTAGAAGCGCCGCATGATGCCGGCGAGCGCGGTGTTGGCCACCGTGGGCCAATGAAGCTCCTCCCGGGGAGCCGGAACGTCGTTGAGGCCGTTCAGCTGACCGGCCAGCGACCGCCCGCCGGCGACCCCCGGCGCCACCGCTTCCCACAGGGCCACGCTCGCGTACGCATAGGCCCGCGCGGCGGTCGGGGGAAAGAGGAACTCGTCTCGCGTGAGATCGAACGCTAGCCGGAACCAGGCGATGGGAACCTCGGCATCGTAGACCTCGGCGCCTGCCGCCGCCGTAGGGCCGGAAGGAAGGCCGGGAACTTCAGGATCGGGGACCGCGCTCGGTGCGGGTCCGCACGCGGCAGCCAGGACCACCAGGCCGAGGGCCACGCCATGCATACCGCCTGAGCGAACCAGGTTCACGTTCATGTGGCCGGGGGCTCCTTCTCCCCCCGCGATGGTGGGGGGCTGCGGCCGGAGCCGCAGCCCACACCGCAAGATAGCTCTGGACCGTCTCAGCTAGGAGCCCTGCCCGGGGGCTTCCGGGGCCGAGAAGGGGGCTACGGAGACGTTTGCGCACACGGGATTGCAGAACCCGTTGAACGTGCTCGTCTGGACCGCCTGATCGGCCGGATCCATCACCGCCGGACCGTGGCCGCGCAGAACCACGTGGACTTCGGCGCCGTAGGTGTTATCCACCCCCGAAAGGTCTCCGACCCAGACCTGCCGCCCTTCCACGTCGTGGCGTGCCAGGTCGCTCGTATAGAACTGGGTCGTGCCGGCCGCCACGAAGCCGCCTCCATTGATCAGCGAGCCCTGAGCCTGCCGGACGCCGAGGTCACTCGGGTCGCAGGCGTCAACACAGCCCTGAGGGTTGTCGAAGATCGCCCACCAGACGCTGTAGGCATGGCCCGAAATCAGGCCCTCGACGTCCTGGTCAACCGACAGGCCGTCCTTGGTCCGGGTGAGGATGGCTTCGCCCGAGATTCCCGAGTTGCTGCCCGGCCACTCGCCGATAGCGACCGTGGTCACGATCACGGGCGCCGCCGCGGCCCCGACCTCGGATCCTCCATCCGACGGGGCCACCGGATCCATCCCCTCGCAGGCGGCAAAGTGGGTGACCGCCGCTAGCAGGCCCACGAGCAAAAGATTGTCGCGCATCTCGCCATTTCTCCTTTCGAGTCGGAGGTGCCGAGGGATCGGGCGCGCCTCGCTGTGCCGCCAGGCCGCTTCCGAGTCGCGCGTCCACCCCCCGGCATCTCCCTGTACAACAAATCGCCCGTAATTGGCTCATGGCGCTGGCGCGTCGTCGATCCACCCGATACCGTTTGACGAGCTGGACACCCCGAATCCCAATGGTCCCCGGAGGTCCGATCCATGAAGCGCTCGATCACCGTTCCCCTCGTCATCCTGCTCCTCACGGCGGCTTCCGCGGCCGCCCAGGAGGCCACGACCACGCAGCCGGTCTCCCGGATCGAGATCCAGCCCGACCGGGTCGAGGTGACCGTCGGCGACACCGCGCGCCTGACGGCGACCGCCTACGGTCCCGATGGCGAGACCGTCGACGTCCCGATCCTGTGGTTCACGTCCTACGAAATCGGCACGGTGGATCCGACCGGCCTCTTCGTGGCCTATCAGCCGGGGACGCGGGTGATCGGCGCGGCGGCGGGGGGCCAGAGCGCCTCGGTTCCGGTCGTCGTTCGGCCGCTGCCGGCGGCGCGGATCGAGATCGAGGTACCGGCGACGTCGATCGCCGCCTCCTCGTGGCTCCCCCTCGAGGCGAGCGCGTTCAACCGGATCGACGCCCGGGTCTGGGACGCGCCGATCGCGTGGGAGTCCAGCGATCCGGCGACGGCCGAGGTGGTGGGCGATTTCCTGCACGCGAAGCAGCCCGGCACGGTGACCTTGACCGCCAGGTCCGGCGTCGGCTCCGCGGTCGCGGAGATCACCGTCACGCCCGCGCCGGCGGGCGATCTCGCCCTCGCCACACCGCCGGCCGCGATCCGGACCGGCGACGTCTTCCGGCTCGAGCCCACGGTCGGCGGGGAGCCGATTCCCGAGGGCACCTTTCCGCGCTACACGGTGACGGGGCCGGCCGGCGAGGTCGACGCCCAGGGGTGGTTCGTGGCCGAGGAGCCCGGGGACTATCTGGTCGTCGGCGCGCTCGGCGAGTCCACCGCGGAGATCCCGATCCGGGTCGAGGAGCGGACCCACGACCGGCAGCTCGAGCGAATCGGTCACATGGGCGTTCCCAACGCGCATACGGCCGACCTGTGGGTCTTCGGGAACACCGCCTATCTCGGCACCTACATGGACGACAAGCTGCGCGTCTTCGATATCTCGGACCCGGCCAGCCCGGTCCTCACCGACTCGATTCAGGTCGACGCCCGGCGCATCAACGACGTGATGGTGAATCCGGACGAGAACTTCGCCATCATGACGCGCGAAGGGGCCGCGAACCGCGTCAACGGCATCGTGATCCTGGACATCACCGATCCCCTCCATCCCACGATCGCCGGCGAGTACACCGAGACCGTCCCGGGCGGCGTCCACACGACCTGGATCGTGGGCGAGCTCGTCTATGCGACCCACAACGGCACCGGCGACATGCGGATCATCGACGTCTCCGACCGCGCGAACCCGAAGGAGGTCGGCCGCTGGGGGATGGAGCACCAGAACCGAGTCCTCCACGACATCTTCGTCAAGGACGGGATCGCGTACCTGTCCTACTGGGACGACGGGCTGGTGATCCTGGATCTCGGGGGCGCCGGCAAGGGGGGCTCCCCGACCCGCCCCGTGTTCGTCTCGCGCATCAACTACCCCGAAGGGAACACCCACACGGCCTGGCGCTGGAAGGATTACGTCTTCGTGGGCGACGAGATCTTCCCGGAAACCTGGGACATGGACCAGCCCATCGACGCCCGCGGCTACATCCACGTGATCGACGTCTCCGACATCGAGAACCCGGTCGAGGTGGCGAAGTACGAGGTTCCCGAGGCGGGGGCGCACAACATCTGGATCGAGGACGACGAGGAGACGCTCTACATCGCGTACTACCAGGCGGGGCTGCGCGCGCTCGACGTCTCGGGGGAGCTGCGCGGGGACCTGTACGATCAGGGCCGCGAGATCGACAGCTACGACACGTCCGCGAGCGAAGGGGTGGTGCTGCCCAACGTGCCGTTCGCGGGGACCGTCATCCTCCAGGACGGGAAGATCTTCACCGTCGACTTCAACTCCGGCCTCTGGATCCACCGGATGGTGCCCACCGAGGACCGGCCGATCTCGTAGTCGTTTGGTTGCGTACCATCATGGGAGGAGTGCCATCATGTGCAGGAACATCAAGACGCTGTTCAACTTCGAGCCGCCGGCCACGGACGAGGAGATCGAGGCGTCGGCGCTTCAGTACGTGCGGAAGGTGAGCGGGTTCACGCGCCCGTCGGAGGTCAATCGCGAGGCCTTCGACACGGCGGTCCGCGAGGTCACGCGGATCACCCGCGAGCTCGTCGACGCGCTGGAGACGCGGGCCCCCTCGCGGAATCGGGAGGTCGAGGCGGCGCGCGCCCGGGCCCGGGGAGCGAAGCACCGCGCGGAGGCGCCGGCATGATCCGGGTCGACGGGGAGGCCGCCGTCGACTCGCTCGCGCCTTCATCCGCGAGCGGGGGCCCACGCAGCCGGTGGTTGACATGAGACGCCTACGAGGTTAAGAGTACGTGGAAGCGGGTCACCCGCCCGCCTTCCAGGCCCTTCGCCCAAACGGGTCCCCTACCGGCAGGAGAAACGCGATCATGACACGGAAGTCCAGCCTGTATCCGGGCGCTACGCTCGGCGCTCTCGTCGCGTCCGTCTTAGCGGCCGCCCTGTTGAGCTGCTCGGGCGAGACGCTCGACGCCCCGTCCTCCCCCGATCCCTCGGGAGGGCTCACGGCCGCGGCCGGTCCGCCCGACCTGGCTCGAGCCATCGCGGCCCAGGATCGGCACACGAGGGCCCTCATGGCCAACCCGGACGTGGTCGGGACGGCGGTCGGTCTCGGGTCCGACGGAAGGGCGGTGGTCAAGCTCTTCCTCGCCCGTCCCGGCGTGGCCGGCCTTCCGATTCGGCTGGACGACGTGCCGGTCGCGGTCGAGGTGACCGGCCGGTTCTACGCCGGCAGCGATCCCACGACGAGGCAGCGGCCGGCGCCGGTCGGGTTCTCGATCGGCCATCCCGACATCACCGCCGGAACCCTCGGCGCCCGCGTGAAGGACGGGAGCGGCAGCCTTTACATCCTCTCCAACAACCACGTCATGGCCAACAGCAACAACGCCTCGATCGGCGACCCGATCCTCCAGCCGGGTCCGTTCGACGGCGGCGGGAGCGCGGATTCGCTGGCGTGGCTCTTCGACTTCGAGCCGATCAACTTCTCGGGCGGCAACAACCTGATCGACGCGGCCATCGCCAGGACCGTCTCGGCCAACGTCAGCGCCTCGACCCCCACCGACGATGCCTATGGGGCGCCCAGCTCCCAGGTCTTCGGGGACGGCAACAACAACGGGACCATCGACAACATCGGAAGCGTTCTCGGCCTGGACGTCATGAAGTACGGTCGGACCACGGGGTTCACGGCTTTCGAGGTCACCGAGATCAACGTCACCGTGTCGGTGTGCTACGCCACACGGGGTCCCTTCATCTGCGCCCAGTCGGCCACCTTCGTGGATCAGATCGCGATCGGGAGTCCCGACTTCAGCGCCGGCGGCGACTCGGGCTCCCTGATCGTCAGCCAGAGCGGCAAGAACCCGGTCGGCCTCCTGTTCGCCGGGAGCTCGACCCGGACGATCGCCAACCGGATCGACCACGTCCTGACCAACTTCGGCGTCACCGTCGACGACGGCTCCGGGGGCGGCGGGGGCGGCAACAACCCGCCGACCGCGTCCTTCACGTTCAGCTGCACCGACCTCTCGTGCGATTTCACCGACCAGAGCATCGACGGCGACGGCTCAGTGGTCGGCTGGAGCTGGGACTTCGGGGACGGCGGGAGCTCGACCTCGCAGAACCCGTCCCACACCTATGCCGCGGACGGCACCTACACGGTCACCCTCACCGTCACCGACG
>DATEDS010000285.1:0-15662 GCA_035281565.1 Gemmatimonadota bacterium | reverse complement strand
GAAGGTCGCCATCGGGTCGGGGGGGTGGTTCGGCAAGGGGTTCCTCGAAGGCACCCAGAAGCGGCTGGCGTTCCTGCCCGAACGTCACACGGACTTCATATTCTCGGTGCTTGGCGAGGAGCTCGGGTTCCTGGGGGTCCTCGCGGCGTTCGTCCTCTTCGCGCTGCTCCTGGCCGAGGGGGTCCGGATCGCCGAGCGCAACCCCGATCCGTTCGCGAGCACGGTCGCGTTCGGGCTCGTGGTCCTGATCGCGGGTCATGTGGTCGTGAACACCGCGATGACGGCCGGCCTGCTGCCGATTACCGGGCTGCCCCTCCCCTTCCTCTCGAAGGGTGGGTCGTTCCTGCTGGTCTGCTTCGTCGGCGTCGGCCTGTGGCGAAAGGCGTGGCACGAGAGATTCATCATGCAGAGGTTCTGAGGCGGCAGAACGTCGAGGGACCGCCATTCCGACACGAGGAGGAGCAGTTGGCTCGGAGCTTGAACAAGGTGATGCTGATCGGGAACTTGGGGAAGGATCCCGAGCTGAGGCGGACGGCGAGCGGGCAGGCGGTGGCGACCTTCCCGGTGGCGACCAACCGTTCGTGGACCGGCCAGGACGGGGCCCAGAACGAGGAGACCGAGTGGCACAACATCGTGGCCTGGAACCGGCTGGCGGAGATCTGCCAGCAGTTCCTGCAGAAGGGGCGCAAGGTGTACATCGAGGGGCGGATCCAGACCCGCTCGTGGGACGACGCCAAGACCGGCCAGAAAAGGTACATGACCGAGGTCGTGGCCAATCAGATGATCATCCTCGATCCGGCGGGGGCCGGCGCGGGCCGGGGCGAGGCCGGCGCTCGCGTCCCGTCGAACGACCGACAGGGTGACGGCGACCGCGACGTCGAATGGCCCGAGTCGGACGACTTCGACGACGACCTGCCGTTCTGAGATGTAGCCACGAGAGACTTCGATCCGGGGGTCCCGGGGCGCGCCCTCCGGCCACCGGCGGCACGTGTGAACGGTCGTCTTCAGCGACCAGCGGCATGGAACTTGTGGGGTGGTGCTCGGGTTATGAGTACCTTCGAGACCATGTCTCCGACCGCCCTGCCCCCGCGCGTGCTCATGCTCGGCGCGATCCTGATGGCCGCGTCGTGGTCCGACGTCGGGGCGCAGCAGGCGACGCCCCCGTCGCGCACGCCCGCCCTGCAAGCGGGGCCGACCCACGAGGCGCGCGCGGTGACCGCACGGTCGTTGCTGGACCCCAAGGACGCGGAATCGCCCTCCGTTTTTCTGCGATACGATGCCTTCCAGCGGGATTTCGCGAGGTCCTTCGGCTATCCGGTCCTGGGCCTGGCGGCTCCCGACAGCGAGAACTTCTGGAGCGGCCTCGAGCGCTGGCTGGACGCCCGGTGGGGGGACAGCGCGGTGACCGACTGGGTGGAACGGGGTCTCCTTCTCTACGCCCGCGTCCAGGCCACGACGCATTTCGAGCGCCGTGGCTTCAACATGAAAATGGACGTGGATGACGTCGCGGAGGGCAAGTTCGGCGTGCGGGTGAGCCGGTCCCTCGACCGGCAGTGATCCTGGACCGCCGTCCGGTCGCCCGGCCGGGGCGATGGTTCGTGCCCGTCATCACGCTTCTCTCCTCGCTGGTCGCCTGCGGCGGCGAACGGACTCCGCCCGGGCGGCTTCCGTCCGCAACGCCGGAGTCGGCGACCCTCTCCCCCCCGGTCCTTCCGACCCGGGAGCCGGCCATCCGCGTCGGGATCGCGCTCGGGGACTCGGCCCTCTCGATCTCCGGACCCGGCCGGTGGCGGATCGGCGAGGCGGGAGAGGCCCGGCCGGTCGCCGTCGTCGAGGGCGGCGCTCCGTGGACGGTCGTCAAACTCCCGTTCGAGGGCCTGCTCCGGGTGCGGCGCCCCGATGGCTATCTCTCGCAGCCGCACGCCGGACCCCTTCGCGTCGATCCGATTGGCGCCGGGACCTTGCGCGTCGACGGCGTGCCGTACGCCGGCTCGCTCGAGTTCCTGCTCCGGCCCGATGGAACCGTGACGGCCGTCAACCTGGTCCCGCTCGAGCGGTATTTGGAGGGTGTCGTGTCACGCGAGCTGGGCCATTCGGAGCGGTCGGCGTGGGAAGCGCAGCGGGCGCAGGCGATCGCCGCTCGGACCTACGCGCTGAAGCGGCTGGGGAGCCGAGCCGAGCTCGGCTTCGACGTGTACGGTTCGGTGCTCGACCAGGCGTACGGAGGCGTCCCCGGACCGGCCGACTCGCTGGCCGTGCGGGCGGTCCGTTCGACGCGGGGTCAGGCCCTCCTGTACGGGGGGCATCTGATCGACGCCTACTACCATTCGACCTGCGGCGGCAGCACGGCCCGGGTCGAGCTGGTGTTCGACGATCCACCCGCGCCGTATCTGGTGCCGGTCAGCGACCGGCGGCCGGACGGATCGTACTGGTGCCAGGGCTCTCGCTACTTCCGCTGGACGGCCGCGCTCGGCGGGCCGGAGCTCCAGGCGATGATGGAGCGGAACCTGCCGGCCCTCGTGCCGCTGCCGCCGCAGGGCGTGGGGCGGGTCGAGGACGTGCAGGTCGAGCGGACGACGCCGGAAGGACGTACCCTGAGCGTCCAGGTGATCACCACCACCGGGCGGTACCTGGTCAGCGAGAACGCCATCCGGAGCCTGTTCGCCGATGGCGACGGCCGGCTCCTCAGGAGCACCCAGTTCCTGCTCCGCCCGACCTACCGGAGCGGGGCGCTGGAGCGGCTGACCCTGATCGGCGGTGGATGGGGGCACGGCGTGGGGATGTGCCAGGTCGGCGCCCTGGAGCGGGCCCGGGAGGGTCAGGACCACCGGCACATCCTCGCGACCTACTATCCCGGAACCGAGGTGGTGCCGCTCTACCCATGAAACCGAAACGCGCGATCCTCCGCCATCCGGGCCTGACCGGAGCGATTGCGGCGGGCGTCCTCGCCTGCGCGACCCCGGCGGGGGACGGTCCGCCCCCGGGTGCGGGCCCGACCCTGACGCCGATCCGCGATCGGTACGCTTCCGCACGCCTCGAGCTTCTGGCGGCCATCAACCGGGACCGCCACGCGGCGGGCGTCGGCTCGGTCGATCTCGACTCGGTGGCCACGGTCGCGGCCCAGGCTCACGCCGTCGCCATGGTGGCGGGACGGTTCTTCGGTCATTACGGCGTGCTCGGAGAGGCGCCCTACGAGCGGCTGGCCGCGGTCGGGGAGACCGGCCACGTCCAGGAAAACGTCTACCGCTGGCAGGTCAAGTCCATGGCCTCGGTGGGCGGCGTCGATCCGTGGCCGTCCTTCGACCCGCAGGCGGCCCATCGAAGCCTGATGGCCTCGTCGGGCCATCGTGAGACGATCGTCGACCCGCATCGGACCCACGTCGGGCTGGGGATCGCGGCCGATTCGGCTGGCGGGGTGGTGTATGTGGTGGAGGAATTCGTCGCCCGCCACGCCGAGATCGAGCCGCCGCGGCTGGCCTGGCAGGAATCGGTGACCCCGCTGGCCGGGCGGATGCTGGATCCGGCCCTGCGGCCCCTGCTGGTCCTCCTGCGCCGCGATCCGGCCGGCGCGGCGTCGGGCGGTGGACCTCGTTCCGGACCCTACCGCGACGGTCACGGCGAGGGCCAGATCGTGCCACCCTGGACGATCGGCTGGCGTCCCGCGCTGCTCGCGTTCGAGCTCGACCTGGGCCCCGTCCTGCGCGAGCCCGGCCGCTGGTACGGGGTCGTCTACGTCGCCCCGCGGCAGGTCGTCGAGCGGGCGCTCGCCGCGGGCGCCGTGAACACCGGGCAGGGGTGGCCGGGAGCCGCGTTCCTGGTCGACGTCTACTGATCCGCCGATCGGGGCCGGCTTGATGACCGGCCGGGCGGGCGTAACTTCAAGGGGCTCAGCGACTCTCAGGCATCGGACCCAGGTCGTCAGGCAGGTGGGCGATTAGGATGATCGAGCGACGCCGGACACGCCAGGTGATGGTCGGGAAGGTCCCCGTCGGGGGCGGCGCCCCGGTGACGGTGCAGTCCATGACCACCACCAAGACCACCGACGTCTGGGGCACCCTGAACCAGATCCGGAACCTCGAGGTGGCGGGCTGCGACATCGTCCGCGTCACCGTTCCCGACGAGGCCAGCGCCGAAGCGCTGCCCGAGATCAAGGCCGGGATCTCGATCCCGCTGGTGGCCGACATCCATTTCAACTACCGGGTGGCGCTCCTTGCGCTGGACGCCGGGGTCGACAAGCTCCGCATCAACCCCGGAAACATCGGCGGAGAGAAGCGCGTCCAGGCCGTGGTCGAGAAGGCCAAGGAAAAGGGCACCCCGATCCGGATCGGCGTGAACTCGGGATCGCTCGAGCAGGACATCCTGGAGCGGGACGACGGCCCGACCGCCCGGGGGATGGTCGAGTCGGCGCTCCGCCATTGCGAGATTCTGGAGCGGATGGACTTCCGGGACATCGTCGTCTCGCTCAAGTCTTCCCACGTGCCGCGCATGATCGAGGCGTATCGCCGATTCGCCGACGAGCGCGACTACCCGCTCCACCTGGGGGTCACCGAGGCCGGTCCGGTCGAGGCCGGGACCGTCAAGTCGTGCGCCGGCATCGGCTCGCTCCTGGCCGACGGGATCGGGGACACGATCCGGATCTCGCTCGCCGACGATCCGCTGATCGAGACCCGCATCGCCAAGAAGCTGCTCCAGGTCCTCGAGCTGCGGCCCAGCGGGATCAACGTGATCGCTTGTCCTTCCTGTGGCCGGGCCGACGTGGACGTCCACAAGCTGGCGGCCGAGGTCGAGCGCAGGACCGCCCACCTGGACAAGAACATCACGATCGCCGTCATGGGGTGCGCGGTGAACGGTCCCGGCGAGAGCCGCGAGGCCGACATCGGGATCGCCGGCGGCGTGAAGAAGGGACTCCTCTACCTCAAGGGTCAGAAGGAGCACACGATCCCGGAGGAGGAGCTGGTGGACGCGCTCGTCGCCAAGATCGAGTCCGACCTCTGAGGCGGTCGCTGAAGATGACCGAGCTCTGCGTTGTGCTCCTTCGGCCACCTTGCGGCGTACGTTTTGAGTACGCCTCAGGTGGCCTCAGTCGCACGCCTTGATCTCGGTCATCTTGAGCGACCGCTCCCGGCTCCGCGACACGTCCGACTTCACCGGTTCGTCCTTGCCCGCCGTCGATCTCCCGGCCCGCCCGGACCGATGACCGCCGCGGACAGGGGGGAGCCGGTCCGGATCGGGCTGCTGGGCGGCGGAGCCGTGGCCCAGGTGGCCCACCTTCCCGCCTACCGACGGCTGCGGACGGCGCGGCTCGTCGCCATCTGCGAGCAGGACGCCCCGAAACGCCGCGCCCTCCGCGAGCGCGCCGGGATCGAGCATGCGGTCCCCGGGCTGGACGAGCTGCTCGCCCTTGACGACGTCGACGCCGTCGACGTGTGCCTGCCGAGCGACCTGCACCGGGACGCGGTCGTCCGCTGCCTGGAAGCCGGGAAGCACGTCCTGTGTGAAAAGCCCCTCGGGCTCACGGCGGAGGAGGTGGCCGACGTGATCGCCGCCCGGGAGCGGAACGGCAAGATCGTGCTGGTCGGGATGAACAACCGTTTCCGCGACGATTCGATCCTGCTCAAGGAGAGCATCGAGGAGGGGACGCTGGGGGAGGTCTACTACGTCCGCGCGCGATGGCACAAGCGACGTGAGGCCGTCCGGCAGGAGGCGTGGTATTACCAGAACCGTCGATCGGGCGGCGGGGTCGTGATGGACCTCGGCCTCCCGATGCTCGACCTGGCGCTGTGGATGTGCGACTACCCCACGCCGCGCCGGGTCACGGCCTCCTTCTTCCATCACCTGGGAGTGGAGGTCGAGGACACCGCGGTCGTCACGCTGACGTGCGAAGGCGGGCTGGCGATCTCGGTCGAGACGTCCTGGAACCAGCTGTGGGACCGGAAGCAGGCCGTCCTCGGTGAGCGCGACCACTTCTTCGCCGTGGTCGGCACCGAGGGGTCGGGGCTGCTGGATCCGCTCCGCGTGTACCAACGCATGCACGGCAACCTGGTGAACGTGACCCCCGCCTCGCAGCGCCGGGGCCGGAACCTGTACATCGAGTCCTACGAGAGGGAGATCGCGTTCTTCGCCGAGCTGGTCGCGGGGCGGGAGGAGGCACCGCCGCTCTCGGAGCAGCTTGCCCTGGCGCGGGTCATGGACGCTGTCCGGCGTTCCGCGCGCGAGGGCCGTGAGGTCGAGATCGCGTCAGACGGCGCACCCGTCGCGTGAGCCCTCCGCGTCCGGCGGTCGCCCTCCACTGGTGGGGGCCTCCGGCGGGCGGGTTCCTGCTCGCCCTCGCCTACCCGCCGCTGGACCTGCTGCCGCTCGCGCTGCTCGCGCCGTGGCCGCTGCTGGCGTTCCTGGAGACCGCCGACGGGACCCGTCCCGGCCGCGCGTTCCTCGGCGGCTACCTGTTCGGACTGGCTCACTTCGGCGTCCTACTGTACTGGATCGCCGGGCTCAGCGGCTTCAGCGCGATGGCGGTTCCGGCCTATCTGGCGTCGGTGCTGGTTCTGGCGGCGAACGGTGGGCTGACCGCGCTCATGGTGGCGGCGGGACGGGCCCGCGGCGTTCCGGTAGTAGTCGCGTTCCCGCTGGCGTGGGCGGCCGTCGAGTGGCTGCGCGCGTTCGGCGATCTGGGATTCACGTGGGGAGTGGCCGCCGATGTCCTGGCACCGTACCCGCTCCTGATCCAGCCCGCCGAGCTGGGCGGGGCCTACCTCCTCTCCCTCTGGATCATGGCCCTCTCGTCGTCGATGTACCGCCTCTTCCGCCCCCGTCCCTGGACCCGTCCCCGCCGGGTGGCCGCGGTGACGGTCGTGCTGGCCGCCGTGGTTCCGCTCTACGGGTGGTTCCGCCTGGCCGCCCTCGAACGGTCGGCCGGTGAATGGCCGCGGCTCCGCGCGGCCGCCGTCCAGCCGAACGTCCCCCAGGACGTCAAGTGGGACCTGGCTTTTGTCGACGAGACGTTCGCCCGACTCATCCGGCTGACCCGTCTTGCGGAGGTTCACGACCCCGCGCTGGTCGTGTGGCCGGAGAGCGCCGTTCCGGTCTACCTGCGGTACGACGCGCGGGCGTCCGAGCTGGTCCCGCGCCTCGCCGGCGAGATCGGGGAGCCGATCTTCACCGGCACCAACGACGCCGACACGCTGGACGGACGGGACGGAAGCCTTCCCGGGGACTACCGGGTCTACAACGCCGCCTACCTGGTCCGGGCGGACGGGCTGGCCCAGGGCCGCTACGCCAAGCGCCGCCTGGTTCCGGTCGCCGAGCGGGTGCCGTTCGTCCCCGACGTGGCGACCGGGTTCTTCGAGCGGCTCTCGTCGTGGACCGGCCAGTTCGCCCCGGGGCAAGGGTGGCCCACCTGGAGCGTCGGGGGGTATGCGTTCGGGGCCACGATCTGCTACGAATCGGTGTTTCCCGACGTGAGCCGGGCGCTTGTCCGGAGCGGCGCCGACTTCCTCGTCAACATCACCAATGACGCCTGGTTCGGCCCGACCGCCGCACCGTACCAGCACGCCAGCCACCTGACCCTGCGCTCGGTGGAGCACCGGGTCTCCTACCTGCGCTCGGCGAACACGGGGATCTCCGGCTGGGTCGACCCGCTGGGGCGCTACCACGACCGGACGCCGCTCTACCGAGCGGCGGTCGTCGTGGCGGACCTGCCCATGCCGGGGATCTCGACCCCGTACACCCGATGGGGGGACTGGCTGCCGCTGACCGCGTTGGTGAGCTGGGCCGGACTGCTCCTGATCGGCGGGAGAACGCCGCGGGAACGGGCCGGTGACGCCGGCTGAGGGGGGGTCGGGAGTTGTCCCGCCGTTATCCGCTTCGTAGATTCCATGGTTGATCGATCACTATGGCATGGGGAGATTCGCATGAAGAAGGAGATCCATCCTGAGTACGTCGACGCGCGCATCGTCTGCGCGTGCGGCAACATCATCGAGACCCGGTCGACGGTCGCCGAGATCCATGTCGAGATCTGCTCGAACTGCCATCCGTTCTTCACCGGCAAGCAGAAACTGGTCGACACGGCCGGCCGGGTGGAGAAGTTCCGCGCCAAGTACGGCAAGCGGGACGGTGGCGGGGGAAAGGCGACGGAGGGCGAGGAAGTCGAGGCCGCGGCCGAGGCGTAGCACAACGAGACGGACGGGGCTCCGGTCTCCGTCCACCGAAGCGAGAGCAGGGCGGGGCCCTGCTCTTCGTGTTTCTGGGAACGAGTGAGGAGATGCCTGCCACGCTGAACGAACGGATCGAGGACGTCCGCGAGCGGCACGCCTCCCTGGAGGCGGCGCTGGCCGATCCCGGGGTGAGCCGGGACCCGGCCCGCCTCAGGGAGCTCGCCAAGGAGCACGCCCGCCTGGCGCCGATCGTCGAGGCGGCCGCCGCTTGGGAAGCGACTGCCGGGCGCCTGGAGGAGGACCGCGCGATCCTCGTCGAGAGCGACGACGCCGATCTGCGCGAGCTCGCCCGCGCCGAGATCGCCGAGCTGGAGGCGGAGGCCCTGGAACGGGAGGAGCGTCTCCGGCGGCTCCTGGTTCCACGGGATCCCCTCGACGACAAGGACGCGGTGCTCGAGGTGCGGGCCGGTACGGGGGGCGAGGAGGCGGCCTTGTTCGCGGGCGAGCTGCTGCGGATGTACGCGCGCTACGCTGAGCGGCGCGGGTGGACGGTCGAGCTGATCGACGTCTCGGAGTCGGACACCGGGGGGGTCCGCGAGGCGATCGCGATCGTGCACGGTCCGGGCGCCTACGGGATGCTGCGCCACGAGAGCGGGGTCCACCGCGTTCAGCGCGTGCCGGAGACCGAGTCGCAGGGCCGTATCCACACCTCGGCCGCGACCGTGGCCGTCCTCCCCGAAGCGGAGGACGTGGACGTCCAGGTCGACGAGGGCGATCTCAAGATCGACGTCTTTCGCTCGTCGGGTCCGGGTGGGCAGAGCGTCAACACGACCGACAGCGCGGTACGTGTCACCCACCTGCCGACCGGCCTGGTCGTGACCTGCCAGGACGAGAAGAGTCAGCACAAGAACAAGGCCAAGGCGCTCAAGGTCCTCCGGAGCCGTCTCCTCGACATGCGACTCGCCGAGCAGCAGGCCGAGCGGGCGGCCGAACGGCGGGCGCAGGTCGGCACGGGGGACCGGAGCGCCAAGATCCGGACCTACAACTTCCCGCAGAGCCGGGTCACCGATCACCGGATCAACCTGACCCTGCACCGGCTGGACACGATCCTGGACGGCGATCTCGACGAGCTGGTGGATGCCCTCGCCCTCGCCGAGCAGTCGGAGCGGATCGCCGGTTGAGCACGAGGGTCGGCCGCCGCACGGTGGAGGAGCTCCTGGAGGACGCCGAGCACCGTCTGGAGGCGAAGGGGGTCGAGTTTCCCGACGCCAGCACGGTGTGGCTGCTCGCGCACGTCCTCGGCGTCGAGGACCCGGACGACCTCGACGACCGCGCCGCCGAGCCGGTCGCCCGGACGGTGGAGAATCGATTCTGGAAGCTGGTCGCCCGCCGCGAGAAGCACGAGCCCTTCCAATACATCGCCGGCGTGGCCGACTTCCGCGACGCCCTGATGGAGGTGACCCACGGGGTCTTTCTGCCGCGCCTGCAGTCGGAGCGGATGTGCGACGAGATCGAAGAGTGGGCGCGGGGCCGCGCCGCCCCCGGGGACGGCTGGCGGATCGTCGACCTGGGGACGGGGTGCGGCGCGATCGCGGTATCTCTCGCGATGGGCGCGCTCCGGCCGACCCGCGTCTGGGCGGTCGACATCTCGCCCACCGCGTTGGATCTGACGCGCCGGAACGCGCGACGTCATGGGGTCGGTGAGCGGGTCGGCGTGATCGCCGGGGACTGGCTCGAGTCCTTCCGGCCCGCGCCGTGCCTCGACATCGTGGTCGCGGTGCCGCCGTACCTGAATCCGGAGGACGAGCAGTGGATCTCCGAAGAGTCGCTTCGCTGGGAACCCCTCGAGACGTTCATCGGGTATCCGTCCGGCACCGAGATCCTCATGCGGCTGCTGGACGAGGCGGCGCCCCGGCTCCGGCCGGGGGGTCTCGTCGCGCTCCAGCTCGACGCCGATCAGGTGCCCGCCATCGAGGCGTACGTCAACGAGGATCCCGCCCATCCCCTCACCGTCGAGTGGATCCTGCAGGACGAGGACGGAGACGAGGACGCGATCCTCGCGGTCAAGCATTAGCCGTCCGCGAACCGCGCGGCGGTGGACGGTCCTGGCGCTCCTCCGCACGACCACGGAGTTCCTCGAGGAGCGGGGCGTCTCCGAGGCCCGGCTTTCCGCGGAACATCTCCTGGCGCACGTCCTCGGCACCGGACGGCTGGAGCTCTACCTGAGCTACGACCGTCCGGTCGGGTCCGACGAGCTCGAGCGGTACCGGGCGCTCGTCCGGCGCCGTCTGGCCGACGAGCCGGTGGCGTACATCGTCGGCCGGACGGGCTTCCGGGACCTCGATCTCGCGGTCGATCGGCGCGTCCTGGTCCCACGGCCCGAGACCGAGCTCCTGGTGGGACAGGTCGTGGAATGGGCACGCGCCGAGGCGGCCCGCGGCGCGCGTCCCGCGGACGGCTGGAGGATGCTGGACGTCGGGACCGGGTCGGGCGCGATCGCCTGCGCGCTGGCCACCGAGGTGGAGGCCGTGGCGTGGATCGCCGGGATCGACATCAGCCCCGACGCGGTCGATCTCGCTCGCGCCAATGCCCGGGCCGTGGGCGCGGACCGGACCCTGTGGGTGGTGGCCGACGGGCTGGGCGCGCTCGCCCCGGGCCTTCGCGTGGATGCGGTGGTCGCCAACCCGCCCTACCTTGCGCTCGGGGAGCGGGAGACGCTGCCGCCCGAAGTCGAGCGGTGGGAACCCCCGGGGGCCCTCTTCGCGGGCCCGGCGGGGGACGAGGAGATCCGGCGACTCCTCCACGACGCCCCCGGCCTGCTCCGGTCGGGCGGGCTGCTGGCGTTCGAGGTCGGGCTCGGACAGGCCGGGCCGGCGCGAGTCCGGGTGGAAGCGACCCCCGAGCTCGAGTACGTGACGACCTACCGCGACCACGGGGGCGTCGAGCGGGGGCTGCTGGCCGTCCGCGCCCGCTCGGGGGAGTAGCGCATGGAGAGGTTCATCGTCGAGGGTGGCCGTCCGATCGGCGGCGAGACGGTGCCGGCGGGCAACAAGAACGAGGCCCTCCCGTGCCTGGCCGCATGCCTCCTCGCCGGTGCCCCGGTCACGCTGGAGAACGTGCCCGACGTGAGCGACATCCGCACGATGGTCGAGCTCCTGGAGGGGCTCGGGTGCGGTGTCGAGCGGCGCGAGCCGCACTCCCGGGTCGTCCGGCCGTCCTCGGACGGACGGACCGAGTTCGAGCTCGCGCGCCGGATCCGGGGCTCCTTCCTCCTCGCGGCCCCGCTGCTCGCCCGCCGCGGCGAGGCCCACCTGCCGACGCCGGGCGGGGACCGGATCGGCCGGCGGCGGATGGATACCCACCTGCTCGCCCTGCGCGCCCTGGGCGCCGAGATCGAGGAGCGCGAGCGGGAGTACGTGCTGCGGGCGCCGAACGGGCTCGTGGGGGTCGACGTCTTCCTGGACGAGACCAGCGTCATGGCGACCGAGAACGCGGTGATGGCGGCCGTGCTGGCGCGCGGCACGACCCGGATCGCCAACGCGGCCTCGGAGCCCCACGTCCAGGGCCTTTGCCGAATGCTGGTCGCGATGGGGGCGGAGATCGGCGGGATCGGCACGAACCGGCTCGAGGTCCGTGGCGTCGAAGCGCTCGGCGGGGCCACCCACCGGCTGGGTCCGGACCACATCGAGGTCGGGTCGCTCCTGGGACTGGCGGCCGCGACCGGTGGGGAGCTGGTGATCCGCGGCGCGGAGCTGGGGCGCCTGCCGATGATCCGACTCGGGCTGGAGCGGCTCGGCGTGATGCTCGAGATCGACGGCGACGACGTGCGCGTCCCGGCCGGTCTCGAGCTGACCGTGGTCGACGACGCTGGAGGTGCCGTGCCCAAGCTCGACGACGCGCCCTGGCCGGGGTTCCCGGCCGACCTGATCTCGATCATGGTGGTCGTCGCCACGCAGGCCCGCGGGACGATCCTGATCCATGAGAAGATGTTCGAGAGCCGGCTCTTCTTCGTCGATCAGCTGCAGCGGATGGGCGCACGGATCATCTTGTGCGACCCGCACCGCGCGGTGGTGACCGGGCCGACCCCGCTCACGGGGTCGCTGATCTCGAGCCCCGACATCCGGGCCGGGATGGCGCTCCTGATCGCTGCCCTGACCGCACGCGGCGAATCGATCATCCAGAACGCCGGGCAGATCGACCGTGGCTACGAGCGGATCGACGAGCGGCTCCGGGCGCTCGGGGCATCGATCCGGAGGGAGTCCGGATGAGCGCCGGCGGGACCCTCTACCTGGTCGGAACCCCGATCGGGCATCGCGAGGACATGACCGGGCGGGCGCGGAAGGTGCTGGAGGAGGTCCCGCTGGTGGCGTGCGAGGACACCCGTACCTGCCGGAAGCTCTTCGCGTGGCTGGGGCTCCCGGCGCCCGAGATGATCGTCTACGAGGACCGGTCGGCCGGGAAGGCGCTGCCCAGGGTGCTCGAGCGGATCGAGGCCGGCGAGTCGGTGGCCCTGGTCTCGGAGGCCGGCATGCCGGCCATCCAGGATCCGGGGTACCGGCTGGTTGCCGAGGCGCGACGGCGCGGGGTCGAGGTCGTCCCCGTTCCCGGGCCCACCGCCCTGATCGCGGCCCTGGCGGCCAGCGGCCTGCCGACCGACCGGTTCGTCTTCCTCGGATTCGCGCCGCGTCGCGGCCGCCAGGCGTGGTGGCGGGAGACGCTCGGCCGGACCGAGACCGTCGTCGTGTACGAGTCCCCGGGACGCGTGCCGGAGACCCTCGCCGCGATCGCGGCGGTCGACGCCGATCGGCCCGTCGTCCTGGCACGCGAGCTGACCAAGATCCACGAGGAGTTCGTGACCGGCACAGCGGCCGAGGTCGGGGCGGAGATCGGGGCCCGGGCGGATCCGCTCAAGGGCGAGTGCGTGATCGTGGTGGGGGGCGGGTCCGCGGCAGGCGGGGATGCGGTTCCGTGGCGGGACGCGGTTGCGCGTCTCTGCGACCTCGAGCTCGGCCGGTCGCTCTCCCGGCGCGACCTGGTCGAGATCCTGGCGGCGATCTACCCTGGCCAGCGGAACGCCATCTACGCGGCGGTGCAGGCGGCCGGCCATGGCGTGGCCCGATGAGCGCCCGGCGCGTGATCGGCCTACCGCTCCTGACGCTCGCGCTTCTCGACGGGCGTCCGGCTCACGCCCAGGCCCCAGCCGGATTCGAGGCCGAGCCGCCGCGCACGTCCCTCACCGTCGCCCGGCTCCGCTACGGTCCCGGCGACTGGTACGCGAACCCGAGCTCGCTCCCCAACCTGCTCCGGTTCCTGCGTGAGGAGCTGGGTTTTCCGACCGCCGATCGCGAGGCGGTGGTCCGGGCGACCGATCCGGAGCTCGACCGGTATCCGCTCCTCTACCTGACCGGTCACGGGGAGATCCGCCTCGCCGCCGAAGAGGTCGCGGCCCTGCGCCGCTACCTGACGAGCGGCGGGATGCTCCATGCCGACGACAACTTCGGCATCGACGAGACGCTGCGGCGGGAGATCGCTCGCCTTTTTCCGGAAGAGCCGCTCGTCGAGCTGCCGGTCGACCACCCGATCTACCGGATCGCGTTCCGCTTTCCGGAAGGGATGCCCAAAGTCCACGAGCACGCGGGCGGACCCCCGCGCGCCTTCGCGGTGTTCCACGACGGGAGGCTGGTCATCTTGTACACGTTCAACACCGATCTCGGGGACGGCTGGGAGGACCCCGCCGTGCACGGCGATCCCGAGGCGGTTCGAAGACGGGCGCTGGAGATGGGAGCGAACATCTTCGCCTACGCCCTGACCCACTGAGGCCGGGCCCGGGACGTGCAACGGAACGCCCTTGGCTCTCGGCTTCATGTGTTTTGACAGGCGCAACAGCCTAACCTTATCTTCTACTTGAGGATAGGTCGTCTCGATGGAGCGTCGGAACCGGATCCGCACCAAGCTCATCGTGACCTTCATCGCCCTGGTCACCGGACTCGTCGTGCTGAGCGCGATGATCTGGTACCGGGTCGCCACGGGTCACGTGCGCCGGGAGATGGAAAACCGCCTCCAGGCGGTCGCCCAGGCGGGTGGCATCGTCCTCAACGACCCCGGCCTCATCCAGGCCCTGGTCGCCGACCTCGGGCCCAACACCCGCGCCATCGCCCAGGACGAGCTGGAGCGGATCCGGGACCGCTTCGGCGTCGACGCCGCGTACATCTTCGACCACGACCTACGGATCCGCGCCACGACCGACACCACCCGCATGGACGTCGGCTCCATATACCCGGCGCTGGAGAACTATCCCGACGAGATCGAGCGCGCTCTGGGCGGCGAGGCGGTCATCACGGTCCCGTTCCGCGACGCCCAGGGGAACGTGTACCAGACCGCCATGGCGCCGCTGGTCGGGTTCGTCGATGCGCGGGGCTCGCAGCGCGAGATCGTGGCCGTCCTCGGGGTCGACCTGCCGGTCGAGTTCCTGGACGTCTTCCACGACTTCCGTCGAATGACCGTCCTCCTGACCGCGCTGGCGATCGGTCTGACCATCCTGGTCGGATTCTTCTTCGCGCGCTCGCTCTCGCGCCCGATCGGCGAGCTGGTTCGGTCGGCCGAGCGGATGGAGCGCGGCGAGATGGCCGAGCCGGTGGCCATCGAGTCCAGGGACGAGATCGGCTTCCTGGGAGACGCTCTCGAGAACATGCGCCGGGGGATCGTCCGTCGCGACCGCCACCTGCGGACGATGCTGGCCGGTGTGGCGCACGAGATCCGGAACCCGCTGGGAGGCATCGAGATCTTTGCCGGGCTGCTCCGGGACGACCTGCCCGAGGACGACCCCCGCCGCGCGCACCTCGAGAAGATCGTCCGCGAAGTCCAGCATCTGAAGACGATCGTCAACGAGTTCCTGGTCTATGCCCGGCCGCGGAAGCCGGTCCTCGAGCCCTTCGCGCTTCGCGAGGCGATCGACGACGTCGGGTTCCTGCTGACCGGCGACGCCCAGGCCCGGGACGCGCGGATCGAGATCCGGCTGCCCGATTCCGAGCTGCGCGTCTACGCCGATCTCGACCAGATCAAGCGCGCCCTGGTCAACCTCGTCAAGAACGCCATCCAGGCCTCTCCGCGTGGCGGCCGCGTGGAGATCGAGGCCGACCAGGCCCACGAGCGCGTCCGGATCGCGATCCGTGACTACGGGCCCGGCATCCCGCCCGACAGGATGAAGCAGATCTTCGATCCGTTCTTCACGACCAAGGGTGCCGGCGCCGGGCTCGGCCTCTCGATCGTCCGCTCGATCATCGAAGAGAACGAAGGGGAGATCTGGGTCGAGAGCGTGCCCGGCGAAAAGACGACGTTCTTCGTGGTCCTGCCGGCCGTCAGCGGGGCCGCCATCCGGTTCCGGGCTGCCGAGCCGACGGCGGCGGTGGGTGGCTGAGGAGGGAATGGGGATGGCGCGCATCCTGATCGTCGAGGACAACCCCACCATGAGGGAAGGACTCGAGCAGATGCTCGGCCGGGCCGGGCACC
>DATEDS010000284.1:0-2630 GCA_035281565.1 Gemmatimonadota bacterium | reverse complement strand
GTCGCGGTGCGGGAGATCCAGCCGCCGCCACGCTCGCGGAGTCGCGGCACGACCCTGCAGCCCGCCCTTCCGGGGGCGGGTGACGGCGGCAGCCGGCCGCCGCGGCCTCGTCCCTAGAAAAGCCCGCCGCCGGCCGCGACTCGCGGGCCCCAATGCGAAGGCCCCCGTCCTCGAGGGACGGGGGCCTTCCTCGTGGATCCGGGATCGGCAGCCCTAGCCGGTCGTGCCCCGCACCCCTTCCTCGACCTGATACGGCTGGTACGTATCGGCCGGAGCGCACAGCGGCACGTACGCTTCGGTGTACGGCTGTCTCGCGTCCGACCGGACATAGACGGGAACCCCGTCGAACTCGCCGATCTGGACGAGCTCCTCCATTCCGATCGTGGTCGGGGAACCGAACTTGACCCAGTTCCGTCCGTCCACCGAGATCGTCTCGTTGAACCGGTACCAGTCCCGCCCGTCGGCGCAGGCCGCCGCCGGCTCGACGACGACCGGGCAACCGTCGCTGTCGACCTCCTCGCCGAAGGGTGTCTCGGGACACTGGTCACGGTCGTCGGGAACCCCGTCACCGTCGGAATCCACCGGGACCGGGCAGCCGAAGCTGTCGACCGCGGTGCCAAGCGGCGTGTTCGGGCACTGGTCGCGGTCGTCGGTGACGCCATCGCCGTCGCTGTCGGCTGGAGGCGGGGGTTCGGAAGGACCGCCACCGAAGAAGAACGAGAACCCGCCCGACAGCTCCCAGTTGTTCTCGAGTTCGGTCGAATCCTCCATCGGCTCGGGATCCACGATGTCGATGTCGTCACGCCAGATCAGATTGTCGCGCACGTCGATGCGGATGGCCCATCTCGGGTCCTCCGCGTCGTTGTGGAACTTTACGCCGAACCCGACCGGCACGAGGAGGTCGGTCTGGCTCTCATCCTCGTCGTCCGGGGGGATGTCCTTGATCGACGTTGTGGCTCCGCCGATTCCGGTCGTCAGGAAGAAGTTCGTGATCCCCGCGGATGGAAACGTGTAGTCCAGCCCCAGGCTCCACAGGAACAGGTTCACGTCGAGATCACCCGACTGCCCCTCGAAGGTGAAGGGGACTTTGTCGGCGATGATCCAGTCGCCGTTCACGCCGATCCCGAAGCCGCTCGCCCAGTGCTTGGCGAGCCGGGCCCCCAGGAGGACATCGGTATCGGTGTTGTCCTCGTCGTCGTCGTCGTCGATGCCGAGGTCGTACGCGAAGGCGCCGGCGTGGAGGTTGAGCTCCCAGTAGTCGTGCTGGGCCTGCGCGGCGCGCGGCACCAGGAAGGCGACCAAGGCGCTCAACGTGAGTGCCCAAGCGTGTCGCATCGGAAGACTCCTTGTCGTCGGAAATAAAGGGGTCCGTGATGGGGCTACAAGAATATAGACAGTATCCGGGGTTCGAGAAAGCGAGTCCGTCAGATGGATGACAGATGGTGACCGTCATCTCACGGGGAATCGAGCGGCGTCACTTGCTCGGCCTCCGGGAGCGGTCGCTCGCTGCGGAGCCCGAGCACTCCGGCCAGGATCGCGACGCCGCCGGCCACTTGGATGCCTCCGATCCGCTCCCCCAGGAGCGCTGCGGCGACGATCACGGTGACCATGGGCTCGAGCGTGCTGAGGATGGCGGCGCGACCGGCGTCCACGCGCTGGATGCCGACCACGAAGAGCGTGATCGGGAGCGCGGTGCAGACGATCGACAGGAGAAGGACGAGGACCAGCGCCCGCGTTCCGCCTCCGAGGCTGGTCTCGCCGGCGGCGATGGCGACCGCGACGAGGATCGCCGCGCTCGACGTGACGATGACGGCGGCGCTCGCGTGGGCGGGCTCGCGGGCCAGGATCCGCCGGCCGGTCACGATGTACACGGCCAGGGCCGACATCGCGAGCAGGACGAGCAGGATTCCGAGCAGGCTTCCGCCTGCCGGGCTGCCACCCGCCGTGAGCGCGCAGCCGAGGGCGGTCAGGCCGCAGGCGAGAAGCCGCCGGCCCGTGAGCGGCTCCGACAGAAACGCCGCCGCCAGGAGGACGACGATTACCGGGTAGGCGTAGAAGACGAGCGTCGCCGTGGAGGCGGCCACCCACTGGAGAGCGATCGTGAACAGGAGCGCGTCCAGCGAGTAGATCGCGCCCAGGCCGCAGAGGCCTCGCAGGGCGGCCCGCGAGGGGATGGGCCGGCGCCGGATGGCGAGGAGGAGCCAGACCGCGACCGCCGCCAGCACGAACCGCCAGGCGGCGAGCGGCAGCGGCCGGGCTCCGGCCTCGAGAGCCAGCTTCAGGAGCACCGAGACGAAGCCGTAGCCGACCGCCGAGGCGACGACGGCCAGCACGCCGATCCGATCCGGTCGCATGGCGCCGCAATCTACGGACCCTCGGCCGGCCGAGAAGGCGTCTCATTCCCCGGCGCGGCCACCCCGGGAGCGCTACCATGTCCGTCATGGACCCGACCGTCTTCACGGCGCGTGGCGAATGGCCGCTCACCGACACGGTCAAGCCGTATCACCGCCACTTTCTTGCCTGCACGGGCACCCGGGAATGGCCGGCCAGGATCGAGGAGGCGGACGGACTCCTCGGACGGATGGCGCGTGACGTGCGGGAGGCGAGTGACGCCGAACGGAGCGGGACCA
>DATEDS010000283.1:0-5582 GCA_035281565.1 Gemmatimonadota bacterium | reverse complement strand
CCGGGCGCGCGAGGGACGTCTAACGTCGCGCCAGCCGCGGGCTCCAGGCCGGGCTCTGGAACCCCGACCCTCGCGTCACCCGCCGGATGTTCTGGCCGTCCCAGTCCATGGTGTAGATGTCCGAACCCCCGGCCCGGGTCGACGAGAACGCGATGTGGAGCCCGTCCGGGGACCACGAGGGGTCCTCGTTGTCCCCCGTCGACGTCAGGACCTGGCGGCCACCCCCCTCGACGTCGACGGTCACGATCTGGAATCTACCGCCGATCCGCTCCACGTACGCGATCCGGTCGCCGATCGGCGACCAGGCCGGCGAGTGCGCCTCGCCCCCACGGCTGAGCTGGCGGACGTTCGCCCCCTCCGCATCCATGACGTAGATCTGCGGGAGCCCCGCCCGGTCCGACTCGAACGCGAGCTGCCGGCCGTTGGGCGACCAGGTCGGCGACGTGTCGATCCCGATGTTGAAGGTGAGCCGGTCGAGCCGCCGACCCGATGGATCCAGCGCGTAGATCTCCGAGTTCCCGTCCTTGGTCAGTGTGAGCGCGAGCCGCCGCCCGTCGGGAGACCAGGAGGGGGCGATGTTGAGCCCGTTCTGGGTGGACAGCGGGCGGGCGCTCCCGCCCCCGGCCGGGGCGCAGTAGAGGTCGGCGTTGCCGCGGGTGAAGGTGGTGAAGCAGATCTCCTGGCCGTTGGGATGCCAGTCGGGCGTCATCGAGATCGTGTCGAGGCTCGTCACCCGGTAGGGATCGTGGCCGTCGTAATCGATGACGAAGATCTCCTTGTCGCCCCGGCGGCGGCTGGCGAAGGCGATCCGGGTATCGGCGATCCCGTCCTCTCCTGTCAGCTCCTTGATGATCGTGTTCGAGATCTGGTGCACGGCGGCCCGGAAGTTTTCCGAGCCCGCGTCCGGCAGAGCGAACGAGAGGGACGCGATCTCGCGCTGGAAGGGGACGTGGTGCAGGTCCACGTCGGCCGCGAAACCACCACCGCTCGGGGAGAGGGCGGCCTTGACGAGATACTCGGTCCCGAAGATGGCCCACGCCTCGTAGTCGATCCCGCTTCCCGTCCGGACGACCCCCGCCGTGGCGCGGCCCTCCAGAACGTTGAACCGGAGCGAGAACTCGAGGTCGAAGGCGAGGATCTCGGCCACCGTCCGGGCCGCCTCCGATCCCGGGGTCACGTCGTCGATGGCGATGTTGATCTTCTCGTCCACGTAGCCGGCGATCCCGACCCGGACGTCCTGCTGGGCCACCGTCGTCGCGGGGAGCGCGAGGGCGGCCAGGGCCGCCAGGACGAGGAAGGATGGCCTTGGCCGGACCCGGCCCGACGGTCGCAACCCGATCACGATGACCCCCTGTGGATAGAAGAGATAACGGCCCGTATACAGATTCTCTGTTGTCCGGATGGGGTACGACAAGCTAGTACCGCGGCAAGGGCAACGGGTTCCGCCTGTTCCCGCGGCTCTTGCCCGCCGCCGCGCTTGCCACGACAATTGCCTGCCGGTGAGATGCCACTTGCCCCACAGGCGGTCGCACGCATTTCTCCTGCTCGCCATGAGCGCTTCCTGCGGAGCCGGAGCCAGGGAGCCGGTCCGGACCGGCGCCTCGGGCTCGCAACCATACACACAGGCCGACGTCCGCTTCATGCAGGGGATGATCCACCACCACGGCCAGGCCCTGACCATGACCGCCCTGGTGGCCGACCGTACCGGCGGCGAGGCCATGCGCAGGCTGGCGCGCCGGATCGAGATCTCCCAGAAGGACGAGATCGCGATCATGGAGCGGTGGCTCGAGCGCCGGGGCGAGGCCGTTCCGGAGGGCCATCATCACGGGCCCCTCATGCCGGGGATGCTCACCGATGAGGAACTCGCCCGGCTCTCCGGGGCGGCCGGGGTCGAGTTCGACCGGCTCTTCCTGGAGCTCATGATTCGCCATCACGAAGGGGCGCTGGTCATGGTGGAAGACCTCTTCTCGAGCGGCGGCGGACAGGAACCGGAGATCTTCCAGTTCGTCTCCCACGTCGATGCCGACCAGCGCGCCGAGATCGCGCGGATGCGCGGCATGCTCAGCACCCCACTTCAGGAGGATGACGAATGAGATCGGGCTCGACTCTTCTGGCCGTCGTGCTGCTCGCGGCGTCCCAGGCGTGCGCGCAACGGACGACCCAGACGCCGGGCTCCGGCACGCCTCCAGCGGCACAAGCCGTCCCGGCGGCCGATTCCGTCCCGGCGCCCGGAACCGATCCCCGGGTCGGGCTTTCCGGCGGCGTGTTCGACGCCGAGGAGGCCGCCTGGAACATGGAGCTGATCGTCACCGTCCCCAAGCCGGAAGGGTTCCAGGGCCCGATGACCGGGGGCTTCGCAGACCTTCTCTTCGCCAACTCCGACCTCGCCTTCCAGGGGGACCACGTCTTCGTCGGAAGCTTCCGCGGCTTCAACGTCTACGACATCTCCGATCCGGCCAACCCCGTCCTCGAGGTCTCCGTGCTCTGCCCGGGCGGGCAGGGCGATCTGTCGGTCTACGGCGAGCTCCTCTTCATGTCGGTCGAGATGCCGAACGGCAGGATCGACTGCGGCGAAGGGACGATGGACAGCCTCCCCAGCGCCGAGCGGTTCCAGGGCGTCCGGATCTGGGACATCGGCGACCTCGAGCATCCCGAGCAGGTGGCCTATGTCCAGACCTGCCGCGGCAGCCACACGCACACGCTCGTCACCGACCCGGAGGACGAGGAGAACGTCTACATCTACGTGTCCGGGATCAGCGTGGTCCGCCCCGCCGAGGAGCTGGCCGGATGCTCGGCCGCCGAACCGGCGGTCGATCCGAACAGCGCGCTCTTCCGGATCGAGGTCATCAAGGTGCCGCTCGACCGTCCCGAGGAGGCCGAGATCGTCTCGACGCCGCGCATCTTCGCCGATGCCGAGACCGGGGCCGTGGCGGGGCTCTGGCCGGGCGGCACCCACGGGCCCGAGACCCAGGAGACGGCCCGCACCGACCAGTGCCACGACATCACCGCCTACCCCGAGATCGGGCGCGCCGCCGGGGCCTGCTCGGGGAACGGCATCCTCCTCGACATCTCGGACCCCGCGAACCCGGTCCGCATCGACGAGGTCGTGGATCCCAACTTCGCCTACTGGCACTCGGCCACGTTCAACGACGACGGCTCCAAGGTGATCTTCACCGACGAGTGGGGCGGGGGCCTCTTCCCCCGCTGCCTGGCGACCGATGACCCCGAGTGGGGGGCGAACGCGATCTTTTCGCTGACGGGGGACGACCTCGAGCACCGGAGCTACTACAAGCTCCCCGCCCCTCAGACCGCGTCTGAGAACTGCGTCGCCCACAACGGGTCTCTGATTCCCGTGCCCGGGCGCGACATCATGGTGCAGGCGTGGTACCAGGGCGGGGTATCCGTATTCGACTTCACCGATCCCGATAATCCGGTCGAGATCGCCTTCTTCGATCGCGGCCCGATGCACGCGGACTCCGTGACCCCGGCCGGCCACTGGTCGACCTACTGGTACAACGGCCGGGTCTACGGCTCCGAGATCGGTCGCGGGCTGGACGTGTTCGAGCTCAGCCCGAGCGAGCACCTGACGGCGAACGAGCTCGAGGCGGCTAGGCTGGTCCAGCTCGACCGGCTGAACGTCCAGCACCAGAAGCGGATCGTCTGGTCGGCGAGCCCGGTCGTGGCGCGGGCCCTTCTCGACCAGCTCGCTCGCGCAGACCAGGATCACGCCGCTCGGCTCCGGGCGGAGGTCGACCGCGCCGTCGCGCTGGAAGGTGAGGAGCGGAGGGAGGCCCTGAACCGGATCGCCGAGGGGATCGAGGGGGAGGCCGCCGCCGAGCCGGGGGTCGCCAGGCGCCTGCGGCTTCTGGCGACGACGCTCCGGGAAATGGCGGGGGCGTAAGGGGCGGGATCGTGACGAGGTGCGATCGCCGGGCGCTGGCCGCGTTCTCCCTGATCGGGGGGACGATCGCCGGCTGTGGAGGATCTGGCGCGGAGGATCCGGGCGCGGCGGCCCTTCCCGTCCCGGCGGCCGTCGAGCCGCTTCCCTCCCCGGCCGGGCCGCGAAGCGGGGAGCCCAACCTGTTCGCGGCCGGCGACCGGATCTACCTCTCCTGGATCGAGGAGGTCGAAGAGGCGGCCCCGGACGATCCCGAGGATCCGGTCCACGCGCTTCGCTTCGCCGCCTGGGACGGGGAGACCTGGTCCGAGACCGGGACCATCGCGACCGGCCGAGGATGGTTCGTCAACTGGGCCGATTTCCCGTCCCTGGTCGCCCTGCCGGACGGCTCGCTCGCCGCCCATTGGCTCGTCCGGACCGGCCCCGAGACCTACGCCTACCAGGTCCGGATCTCGCGCTCCCAGGACGGAGGGCGGACCTGGAGCGAGCCCGTCGTGCCCCATCGCGACGGCACCGCCACCGAGCACGGCTTCGTCTCGCTCTTCGCCGACCTCGAGGGGGGTATCGGCGCCGTGTGGCTGGACGGTCGGAAGTACGCAGCGGAAGCGGGGGCGACGGAGCAGGGCGCGCCGCCCCATGAGATGACCCTCCGGGCGGCGGTCATCGGCCCGGGCGGCGTGATCCGCGACGAGGTCCTCCTCGACGGCCGGACGTGCGACTGCTGCCCGACGTCGGCCGCCCTGACCTCACGCGGGCCGGTCGTCGTCTACCGGGACCGCTCGGCCGATGAAGTTCGGGACATCTCGGTGGTCCGCCGGGTGGACGGCCGCTGGACCGGGCCCCGGCCGCTCCACGAGGACGGCTGGGTGATCTCGGCCTGCCCGGTCAACGGCCCGGCCGTCGCGGCCCGGGACGAGCGCGTCGCCGTAGCGTGGTTCACGGCGGCAGGCGGGACCCACCGTGTCCGGGTCGCCTTCTCCGAGGACGCCGGGGCGACCTTCGGGCCTCCCTTTCCGGTCGACGACGGTGCGCCCCTCGGCCGTGTCGACCTCGAGCTCCTTTCGGACGGCTCCGCGCTCGTCACCTGGCTCGAGGGATCGGGGGAAGAGGCCCGGATCCTGGCTCGGGCCGTCACACCGGACGGACAGGCGGGTCCCGTCATGCTCGTTTCCCCGGCGAGCGGCGAGCGGGCCAGCGGCTTTCCCCGAGCCGCCGTCCTCGGCGACCGGGTCCTATTCGCCTGGACCGACGCGGGAGAGCCGGCCCGAATCCGGGTGGCCGCCGCCGACGCCTACCCCGACGGCCGCACCGTCGCGTCGAAGTCGAAGTAGACCCCCAGGTAGTCGCCGGAGTACTCACCCGGCAGTGGCGGCATGGGGGAGGCCGCCTGGACGGCCCGCTGGGCGGCCTGGTCGAACGTGAAGTGGCCGCTGGACGTCTCGACCCGCATGTCGGCGACCCGCCCGTTCCGCTCGATCCGGAAGTAGATCGTCGTCTTGAGCGAGGTCGTACCCGGCGGCCGCCAGTTGCGCTGGACCTTCCGGACCATCTCCTCCAGGTACCACGGGAACTGGAAGGGCCGCCCCTCGAGCGTCACCGGGAGGTTGTCGCCCTCGGCGACCGCCCGCTCGGTCGTGTCGGGGCCGGGGTCCTCGCGGGGGCGCTCGCGCTCCCTGGGCGGCTC
>DATEDS010000282.1:0-3347 GCA_035281565.1 Gemmatimonadota bacterium | reverse complement strand
TCTTCAAACACCGCCAGATCTTCCGCATCCTCGGCGAGATCACGGCGGACGGCTTCGTTTACGATCTCCGAGATCGTCCGATCCGTGGCGGCGGATTTCACCCTCAAGGCGCGGTGCAAATCCTCGTCGAGATAGATGGTTGCCCGCTTGGTCGACATCTGTAGGATTATAGCGTCAGAACGTCAAAACGTCAAGACGTCGCGCTCGTCGTCCGGCCAACCTCGCCTTCGCGGTCCTGATCGACCGTCCTCAGGACTTCCGCGAGCATTCGGACCACGTCATTCCTCCTGCGGTCGATCTCGGCCCCTCGCCTCTCCGCCGTCTGGAGCGCGGCCCGGAGTCGCCGCTGGAGCCCCAGCGTGGACTCCTGCTCGCGCTGGATCTGCTCCGCGCCGAGGCTCGCCGCGCGCGTGGTCAGGCAGGGATCGCAGATCATCGCGCGTTCCCCGCCCGACGGCTCGGTCAGGGCTTCGACCCAGACAGGATCGAAAGTCCGGACCGTGATCGGCACGGTCCTCATGGATCGCGTCCGCCCCGTCGGTCCCCGTTCGATCTCGCCCAGCTCGCGGCTGGCGTCGGCAAGCTCCTTCAGGTAATCCGACAGCTCTTCGCTCATCTTGTTCATCTCGGCCAGCTTCTCGAGCCAGTACTTCTTGTCCTCGTTCATCTCCGAGAGCGACTCCTTGAGCACCAAGAAGAGCACCTCCATGATGTTGACGCTCCCGCGGGACCCCACCACCGAGCCGACCCGGTCGGCGAACTCCGCTTGCAGGGCGCGGTTGGATGGCGAGGCGACCGCGTTCCGTCCGGCGGCGATGGCCGCGTCGACTTCCGGCGATCGAACGAGGCCCGTCGATGGGAGTGCGGCCGGGGTCGTCCCAAACGCCTGAAGAAAGGCCTGATGGACGATCTCGTCCTCATCCTGCGCCGCCACGGGGGCCGACAGCGTGACGCAGGCAAGAAAGGCCCAGACGATCGATCTCCTCACGAGCCGGGAACCTCGGCCTCCCGGAGGAGACCATCCAGGTCCAGCGGCCGCGTCGTCATCGCGATTCGGCCTTCGGCGTCGCGGGGCCACGCCTCGCGCGGGCGGTCCCAGTAGAGCTCGACGCCGTTCCGGTCCGGATCCCGCAGATAGAGGGCCTCGCTGACCCCGTGATCGCTGGCGCCGTCGAGGGTGATTCCGGCCTCGGCGAGCCGACGAAGGGCGTCGGCCAGCGCGGTCCGGGTCGGGTACCGGACCGCCACGTGGTAGAGGCCGGTCGTCCCGGGAGGAGGTGGCGATCCCCCGCGGCTCTCCCAGGTGTTGAGGCCGACGTGGTGGTGATACCCTCCGGCCGAGACGAAAGCCGCCCGTGAGCCGTACCGCTGGGTAAGCTCGAACCCCAGGACGTCCCGCCAGAACCCGAGCGCGCGCTCCAGGTCCGCCACCTTCAGATGGACGTGGCCGATCGTGACGCCGGGGTCGATGGGACGGACGGTCATGCACCTCCTCGGAGCCGGGGAGGAAACATAGCACCTCCCGTCCTCCGGCCGTCCACGCTACCATGATGGCGATGGCGCGGCGATTCACCTTCCCCGTCACCCTGCTCCCCGTGGCCGGCCCGCTCCTTTTCATCCTGGGAGGGGTCGCGAAGCCGTGTCCCGCCGCCGCTGCCCAGCCTCGCCCGACCGTCGAATACCTCGCCAACGAGGGGGTCGTCGTGACGGGTGGCGACGTCGAGGTCGTGATCGACGGGCTTTTCGGCGACGGTCTGCCCGACTACCCGGTCGTGCCGGCGGCGACGCGGGACTCGCTCGAGGCCGCGCTCGGGAGGTTCGGGGAGATCGACCTGGTCCTGGTCACCCACCGCCACGACGACCACTTCGATCCGGCGGCGGTCAGCCGTCACCTGGACGCGAACCCGGAAGCGGTCCTGATCGCGCCGGGGGACGCGGTCGCGGCGTTCGCGCCCGACCAGCTCGAGCGCTGGGGCGAGCGCGTCCAGTCCCTCGATCTCCCGCCCGGCTCGTATGTCCGGCTGGACATGGGCGGGTTCGCGGTGGAGGCGCTCGGGCTCGACCACGCCGAGATCGGCCACGTCGGCTACCGGATCGAGCTGCCGGGTCTGACGGTCCTCCACCTTGGCGATGCCAACCCTGCCCCGGCCGATCTGGCGGCGTTCCTCGAAGGACGCCCGGGGCCCGACGTGGCCCTGGTGCCGCACTGGGTCCTGAGCGGCTCCGGGGGCCCGGCGATCGTCGAGGCGATCGGGGCCGACTGCACGGCGGCCTTCCACCTCGAGCTGGAGGACGGGGAGAGCGTCGCCCGGCTCGCCGGGGGGGCGCCCTCGGCGGCGATCCTCGACGAGCCCGGCGAGCGGCTGGCAGGGGACTGCTGACCGGAGCCGGGGCGCGGTGAGGAAGCGCGCGGCAAAGGTCGCGCTGTGCTTCGTTCTTGTCGCCGGAGGGCCGGCCAACCTTTTTTCCCAGGACCTCTCCGGGTCCTGGACCGGGACCTGGGTCCGCGGGGCCGACACGCTCGACGTCGCGATGCGGTTCCGGAACGCCGGCGGCGTCTGGACGGGCGAGTTCGACGCCGAGCGGCTTCGCGTCGAGGGGATCCCGTTCACCGAAGTCGCCTTCCTTCCGCCGGCCGTCCGCCTGCGCATGGTGGGCGACGCCACGACAATGGAGTTCGAGGGGCGGGTCCACGGGGATTCCCTCAGCGGGACGCTCATCGAAGATGGAGCCCGTGGACGTTTCGGCTTCGTCCGGGTCGCGATCATGCCGTTCCCGCTGCTCGAGGAGGAGGCCCGGTTCCCCAGCGGGGAGATCGAGCTGGCCGGGACGCTCATTCTTCCCCCCTGGCGGGGGCCGCACCCGGCGGTCGTCTTCCTCCACGGCTCGGGACCCGAGGGGCGCTGGGCGTCCCGCTACCTGGCCCGGCGCCTGGTCCGCGAAGGCTTCGCCGCCCTCATCTGGGACAAGCGCGGGGTCGGAGGCTCGGCCGGCTCCTGGGAGGAGGCGGGCTTCGAGGACCTGGCCGAGGACGCCGCCGCGGCCGTCGCCTTCCTACGCTCCCATCCGGAGATCGACCCCGATCGAGTCGGGATCCACGGCCACAGCCAGGGCGGCACGATCTCGCCCCTGGCAGCGGTGCGATCGGAGGCCGACTTCGTGATCGGGTCGGCGGCCGGGGGGTTGCCCATGGCGGAGGTGGAAGTCTACAGCATCGGGAACGCGATCGGCGTGGACTCGCTGCCTCCTCAGGAGGCCGTGCTCGCCAAGGCCTACGTCGAGGCGATCGTGAACGTGGCCTATCGGGGCGCCCCGCAGGAGGAGCTCGAGGCCGCGGCTTCCCGGGC
>DATEDS010000281.1:0-7866 GCA_035281565.1 Gemmatimonadota bacterium | reverse complement strand
CGCCCGCGCCTGATCGGCGGCGCGCGAGAGCCGCTCGCCGTCGAGGGCCAGCAAGCCCCTTTCCGCGTCGCCCAGATCCATGCCGGACGCCCGCGCCACCCCCTGCACCTCTTCACGCCCGAGGAAGTCTTTGAGCGTCTGCCGGTCGGCCGCCTGCCGATCCGCCTGAGCGACCTGGAGCGGTTCTTCGTCGGGCTGCTGGGCGAGCGCCGTTCCGGTTCCAACGGCGAGCAGCGTCAGCGTGATCGTCAGGGCCCACCACAGTCGTCGCATCGTGCCACCTCCTGGGGGTTGGGGGTGTCGCGTTCGTCGGACGTTTCGAGTCTATGCCCCGTCCGGAGAAAGGGTCAATGGGGCCCGGGGGGAGCCACCATGGACGACGTTACGAGTTGATGATGACGATGATGAGGATCGTGATGATGAGGAGGAGGATGAGCGTGGTCGAGGAGATGTACCCGTCGATGGCGAGGCGCCGGTCCAGTTCCCGGGCCTGGCCGGCCGCGCGGGCCAGGGGCTCGCCCTCGAGGAGCTGGACCTGGGCGCGCGCGGCGTCCAGGTCGAGGCCGGCCGTCCCCGCCACGCGTCGCACTTCGGAGCGGTCGAGGGTGGCCAGGATGGCCTGGCGCTGGGCCTCTTCGGAGCCCGCGACGATCATGGTCGGCTCGTCGACGAGGGCCGCCTGGGCGTGCGCCCGGGACGGGAGGACGACGAGGCCTCCCAGAAGAAGCACCCAGGGCAGGCGGCGGGCCGAGCGGACCATGGCCGGCAGTCTAGAGCAGGACCGCCGGTGGAAGCAAGGGCCTCAGGAGCCCGCCAGCCGGCGGACGATCTCGTACTCGGCGGGCTCGACGGGCGTGATCGAGAGCCGGTTCCCGCGCTTGAGAACGGACATCTTCTCCAGACCCCGGGCGGTCTTCATCCGCTCTCGCGTCACCGGTTCGGCGAACGTCTCCACGTGGCGCAGGTCGACGCACCACCACGTGGGGTCCCGGCGGTCCGAATCGGGGTCGTAATAGCGGTGCCCTTTTTCGAATTGCTTTGAATCGGGATGTGCTTCCGTGGCTACCTCGGCGAGACCGTATACGCCCAGTGGATCGGCGTTCGAGTGGTAGAACAGGACCCCGTCGCCGACCTGCATCGCGTCCCGCATGTAATTTCGTGCCTTGTAGTTGCGAATTCCCCACCACTCCGTCGAGCCGTCCCGCTCCAGGTCGTGGATCGAGTAGGTGGAAGGCTCCGACTTGACGAGCCAGAAGCGCCTGGCCATCCGACCTCCTTCTCGAAGTTGCTCCGGGATCGAGTATATGCAGTCCGGGACCGGCCCCACGGGCCGCAAGGTATCGCCCGTGGCCGTCCTCACCCGGTTCGACGGCCATCGGCTCCCCGAAGGTATGGGATCGCGAGGATCCTGGCGCGGGTAGCCGAGGGCCGGCTCCGAAGGTAGGCTCGCCGCGACGATTTTCTCCCGGGGGCGTCATGGACCATGACGTGATCATCATCGGAGCCGGCCAGGCCGGGTCGCCGCTCGCCCGCCGCCTGGCCGGCGACGGGCTGCGCACGCTGCTCGTCGAACGGAAGCACGTCGGCGGTACGTGCGTCAACGAGGGATGCACGCCCACGAAGACGATGGTGGCGAGCGCCCGTGCCGCGCACGTCGCCCGGCACGCAGGCCGGCTGGGCGTTCAGGTGAAGGCGGTCCGGGTGGACCTCGGCGCCGTGGTCGACCGCAAAGACGGCATCGTGCAATCGATGCGGAGCCGCCAGCGGAAGAACCTCGAATCCACCGAGAACCTGACCCTCGTGGACGGCGAGGCACGCTTTTCCGGCGCCCACGAGGTCGACGTCGGCGGCGAGCGGCATCGCGCTCCGGTCATCGTGGTGAACGCCGGCGCCCGCCCTTCGGTCCCGGCGATCCCGGGACTCGATACGGTCGACTGGCTCGACAGCACTTCGATCATGGATCTCAGGCAGGTCCCCGGTCATCTCGTCGTTCTGGGCGGGGGGTACATCGGCTGCGAGTTCGGCCAGATGTTTCGCCGTTTCGGGAGCGAGGTCACGATCGTGGATCGGGGCACCCACCTTCTCGATCGTGAGGACGAGCAGGTCTCCGAGGCGATCGAGGCGGTTTTCCTTGAGGAAGGGATCGCGCTCCGGCTCGGCGCCCCGGCGAGGTGGGTGGCTCAGGATCAGGGCGCGCCGGTGGTCCTCGACCTCCCGGAAGGCCCGCCGATCGCGGGCACGCACCTCCTCGTCGCCGCGGGGCGCAGGCCGAACACCGACGACCTGGGGTGCGAAGCGGCCGGGATCGATCTCGACGACCGCGGATTCATCCGGGTCGACGACCGGTACCGGACGAGCGCGGAGGGGGTGTACGCAGTGGGCGACGTCACCGGCGGACCGCAGTTCACGCACACCTCGTGGGACGACCACCGGATCCTGTACGACATCCTGCAGGGAAACGGTGGCCGCGGCCGAGGGGATCGGCTGGTCCCGTACACCGTGTTCACCGACCCCCAGGTGGCGCGCGTCGGGCTGTCCGAGCGCGAGGCGAAGGAGAAGGGGATCGGCTTCGAGGTCGCCACCATGCCCTTTGGCGAGATCGCGCGCGCGATCGAGGTCGACGAGACCGCGGGCATCATGAAGCTTCTGCTCGACCCGAGAACCGAGCGGGTCCTGGGCGCCGCCATCGTCGGCGTGGAAGCAGGCGAGCTCATCCACATCTTCGTGACCCTCATGCAGGCCGGCGCCTCGGCGCGCGCGATCGTGGACGCCGAGGCGGTCCATCCGACTTTGGCCGAGGGCGTCCAATCGCTGGTCATGGCGCTGCCGAGATACAAGCTGAGCTGAGGAACGTGAGCCACGAAGCGGTGATCGAGCTCCTTCGGCGCCCCTGCGATCCCGAGGAGCATCTCCGGATCCGGGAGCTCTGGAAGAAGCACTCGCTCGCCGAGGATGGCCGCGACGTCGAAGGCCTCGTCTCGACGCTGACTCCCGACTGCATCTATGAGGTCGTCCCGACGGGCCACCGTTGGGAGGGACATGGCGGAGCACGGCGATTCTACGGCCAGCTCCTTGGAGCCTTCCCGGACGTCACCTTCGACCTGACGAACATCGTCATCGGCCCGCAGGGAGTCTGCGAGGAGGCCCGTCTCGCCGGGACCCACGCCGCGGACTGGCTCGAGTTCCCGGCCACCGGACGCCGCGTCGGGTTCACGGTCGTCATCTTCTTTCCGTGGGATCCGGAGCGGCGGCTGTTCACGGGAGAGCGGATCCACTTCGATCCGCTCGATGCGGGACTCGCCTGAGATTCCCAAGCTGACTTAGGCTCCACCTTCGGCAGGAGAACAGACATCTCGAACGCGTTGAAGCGCGACCGCACACGACGTACTATGCCACCGTAAGAGCATTGAGCGTCTCGAAGGCGCGGCGCGTCGATCGTCGAGAGCGAGCGCGTGCGCAGAAAGGAGCCAGGCCATGAATTCCTTCCGGTTTGCTCTACTCATTCCCCTCACGACCGTTCTCCTGCTGCTCCTCCCCGACATCACTCTCGCCCAGACGGGGACGATCTCGGGGACCGTCAACGGCGAGCAGGGAGAGCCGATCGGTTTCGCACAGGTCGTCGTCGAGGGCACGAGCCTGGGCGCCGTCACCGACGCCGACGGCACCTACACCATCACGGGCATCCCTCCCGGCAGCCACACGCTGCGTACCGAGTTCCTCGGATATCGCGCGCAATCCGCGACCGTTCAGGTCTCGGCGGGCGGATCGGCGAGCCAGGATTTCGTGCTCGCCCGGGACTACCTGGGGATGGAGACGATCGTCGCCACCGCGCAGCGGGAGCCACGGATCAAGCTAGAGACCAGCACGGCCATCACGACGCTCCAGCCCCAGGACATCGATCGCGAGGCCCCGCGAGGACCGGCCGACCTGCTCCAGGTCGTGCCCGGCTTCTACGTCGAGGACTCGGGCGGCGAGGTCAACAACAACCTGTTCGCCCGGGGCATGCCGGCCGACGGCTCGTTCCGCTACGTGTCACTGCTCGAGGACGGGATGCCGGTGTACGACTCGACCGAGCTCTCGTTCCTCAATGCCGACGTCCTCGTCCGGATCGACAAGAACCTGCAGCAGGTCGAGGCCGTGCGCGGGGGCAGCGCCGCCCTGTTCGGCTCCAACGCTCCGGGGGGCCTCGTCAATTTCGTCTCGAAGACGGGTGGCCCGCAGCGCACCGGGATCCTGGCGTTCGACGGCGGCGAGGCGGGCATCTTCCGACTCGACGGCAACGTGAACGGCCCGATGGGGGAGAGCGGCTGGCGCTACAGCGTGGGCGGCTTCTACCGGAGCGACGACGGGATCCGGGACCCCGGCTTCACCGCCTCCGAGGGCGGTCAGATCAAGGCCAACGTCGGACGCTCGTTCGAGCGCGGCTACGTCCGCATCTACGGCAAGTATCTGAACGACGAGAACGTCTTCTACCTGCCGGCGCCGCTTCAGAACCCGGACGATCCCGAGTTCGTCTCGGGCTTCCCGGACGACGGCACGATGACGAGCGAGGAGGGGATCGACAAGCGGGTGCCTCTTCCCAACGGCGACGAGTTCATCCTGGATCTGTCGGACGGACTCAGTCAGGATGGCGGCCACGTCCAGGTCGAACTCGGGCTCGACGTGGGCGGCGGTTGGTCGATCGAGAACAACTTCAGATGGATGGACTACGAGCACGACTGGAACGCGATGCTCCCATTCACCCTGGAGGACGCCGAGACGTTCGCGGAGGGCTTCGTCGAGGAGACCCCCGGCGGCGCCGGGTTCAACCTCATCTTCTCCGAAACGGGCGAGGATTTCGATACTCCCAACGGGCTGCTGTCGACGGGCGGGCAATGGTGGGTCTCGATTCCGCTGTCCGACATCTCCGACCAGCTCGCGCTGAGGAAGGAGGTCGGGGTTCACAATGTCACCGTCGGCACGTATCTGGGGCACTATGAGGCCGACCCGACGTGGCGGTTCAACGACATCCTGACCAACGTGCAGAACGCGCCGCGGTTCGTGGATCTGGAGATTACCGACGCCGGCGGCGGGGTCGTCCGCAGGGTGACGAACGACGGGTTCACCCGATACCTGAGCTTGTACGTCAACGCCGAACAGCAGGTGGACATCGCGGCGTTCTTCGCCGGCGACGAGATCGCGGTGAGCGACCGGTTCGACCTTGACGTCGGCGTACGGTTCGAGCACAACTCGTTCGAGGTCCGGAACGAGATCACCGAGGCGTTCGACCTGGCCGGCGGGACCGATGCCCACACCGGGGTCAACTTCGGCACCGGGCAGTTCGAGACGATCGAGGAAGAGTTCGACGAGTGGGCGTTCTCGATCGGCGGGAACTACCGCTTCAGCGATCAGGCGTCCGTGTACGGTCGGGGGACGAGCGGTTTCAAGATGCCGATCCTGGACAACGTGCGGAGCGCCGGGCCGGGTGGCGTCAGCGACCTGGAGGCCGAGGACATCGCCCAGATCGAGGGCGGCGTCAAGATCGGCTCCCCGAAAGTGGGCCTCTCCGCCGTAGCCTACTGGCTCCAGATCCAGAACTTCCCGAGCCAGGACGTCCAGATCGATCCGGACACGGGAGAGACCGAGTTCATCAGCCGCTTCGCCGGCGAGGCGCGCACGATCGGCGCCGAGATCGAGGTCGTCGCGGCTCCGGTGCCGCAACTCCGCCTCAACGGGACCGCGACGCTCCAAAGCCCGGAGTACACGGAGTTCTTCACCGAGGTCAGCGGGGAGTGCCAGAATCCGCTTCCCGACGGTCGCTGCGACATCGAGGGGAACCGGATCCGCCGGATACCCGAAACGATCCTCCAGCTCGGGGCGGCCTACGACATCGGGAACCTGACCCTGAACGGCGATGTCAGCTACGTCGGGGATCGCTTCTCCAACAACGAGAACTCGATCGTGCTCGAGGGCTACAGCCTCCTCGATCTCGGCGCCTCGTACCGGTTTCCGCTCTACGGGGTCACGGTCTCGGTGGCCGCCAAGAACGTGACCGATGAGGGTGCCGAGGCGCTGACCGAGGGCAACCCGCGTGTCGACGAGAGCGTCGGCGCCCAGAGCACGCTCTTCCTCGCGCGGCCCGTGCTTCCGCGCCGGGTCACGGCGGGAATCGCCTACGAGTTCTGAGCCCGTAGCCGGTTCAGCGGACCTCCTGCGGCGGGGCGCGTCCTGAGACGCGCCCCGCACGACACACGCCGCCGACCCCGCTTCCCCCAAGCGGGGTTCCAGGAATCCCTCCTATGATCCGCCTCCTCCGAGCGCCGGCCTGGCTGCCGGCCGTCGCGGTCGCTCTCGCGGTCGGATGCCGGACCGGCGCAGAGGTCCGGGACTCCGGCGCCGTCCGGGAGCCTGCGGGTCTCGCGCGCTACGATCCCTCGCGCGACCTGGGGACGCTGTTCCACGACGTCCAGGTGTCCGGCCTCCTCCCGGACTCCAAGACGTTTGCCGATGCCCGCCCGCTTCTGTCCCCGGCGGAAATCGTCGCCAGGTACGCCCTCTCGCGTGACTCTGCGGGGTTCAGCCTCCAGGCCTTCGTGGACCGCCATTTCGCGCTCCCGCAACCGGTCGGGGAGGGTTACCAGGCGGATCCCTCGCGCTCCATGGAGGAGCACGTCCGGGCGCTCTGGCCCGTGCTCACCCGTGCGGCCGACACCACCGGCGCGC
Organism: Gemmatimonadota bacterium; assembly: GCA_035281565.1. Taxonomy (GTDB): domain Bacteria; phylum Gemmatimonadota; class Gemmatimonadetes; order JACCXV01; family JAHWKZ01; genus DASRVA01. The sequence continues at coordinate 1,164 of DATEDS010000281.1, read as the reverse complement.
ACTCGTCGCTGATCCCGCTTCCCCACCCGTACGTCGTCCCCGGCGGCCGCTTCCGCGAGGTGTACTACTGGGACTCGTACTTCACCATGCTCGGCCTCGTCGAGAGCGACCGGACGGACCTCGTCCGCAGCATGCTCGACAACTTCGCCCATCTGATGCGGACCGTCGGCCACGTCCCGAACGGCAACCGCACGTACTACCTGAGCCGGAGCCAGCCGCCGTTCCTCGCCGCGATGGTCGGCCTCTACGCCGAGGCGACGGATACCACGCGGGCGCTCCCCTATCTCGACGCGCTCGAGGCGGAGCACGGGTTCTGGATGGAGGGGGCGGAGGACCTGAAGCCAGGGGAGGCGCACCGCCGCGCGGTACGGCTCGCCGACGGCTCCGTCCTCAACCGGTACTGGGACGACCGCCCGGAGCCCCGGCCCGAGTCGTACCGTGAGGACCACGAGCTGGGCGAGACCCTGCCCGTCGATCGTCGCACGGCGTTCTATCGGAACGTACGCGCCTCCGCGGAGAGCGGCTGGGACTTCTCGAGCCGCTGGATGCAGGACCCCTCGGACCTCCGGACCCTGGAGACGACGGAGCTGGTTCCGGTCGACCTCAACAGCCTCCTCTATCACGCCGAGCGGACGATCGCCGCGTTGCGGGCCTTCCGCGGGCACCCGGGGGACGCGGAGGTCGCCGAGCGGTTCGCTCGCTCGGCCGAGCGCCGGCGCCGGGCCCTGCTCACGGCCGCGTTCGATCCGGACAGCGGCTTCTTCTACGACGTCCGCTGGAGAAGCTCCGAGCGCGTGATCGACCGGCCGACCATGGCCGCGGCCGCGCTCCTCTACTTCGGTCTCGCCACGCCCGAGCAGGGCCGCGCGGTCGCCGCGCGCCTCGAGCGCGACTTCCTCGAGCGGGGCGGCTTCGTGACGACGCTCGTGGCCTCGGGTCAGCAGTGGGATTCCCCGAACGGCTGGCCCCCTCTCCAGTGGATGGCGATCCAGGGCGTACGGCGCTACGGCCGAGCCGACCTCGCCGAAGCCGCCCGCGACCGCTGGCTCGAGCTCATCCGTCGCACCTACCGCGCGACCGGCCGAATGATGGAGAAGTACGACGTCGTCGACCTCGGCCGGCCGGCGGGCGGCGGCGAGTACCCGACTCAGGACGGCTTCGGGT
>DATEDS010000280.1:0-6243 GCA_035281565.1 Gemmatimonadota bacterium | reverse complement strand
GCCCTCCTCTATGCCCCGGAGCGGGGCGACAAGACGCGCAAAAAGCTCGTGAAGAAGAGCGGTGCCTGGCAGGAGAAGGCCTCGGGCGCCCTCGACACCGCGAGCGAGCTGGTCGACAAGAGCCGGAAGAAGATGGGGATCTAGTCCCTGCGCCGGGTCGGGCTCATCGTCCTGGACGGCTGGGGGCTCCGCGACGCGCGGGAGGGGAACGCGGTCGCGCTCGCACGGACGCCCGTCTTCGACGGCCTCCGGGAACGGTTCCCCCGGACCCGCCTCGACGCGTCGGGGCGGGCCGTGGGGCTGGCGGACGGCCAGATGGGGAACAGCGAGGTCGGCCACCTGAACCTGGGAGCGGGCCGGGTGGTCAAGCAGGACATCCTGCGGATCGACGAGGCCATCGAGGACGGCGGCTTTTTCGAGAACCCGGTGTTCCTGGACGCGATCGGCCACGTTCGCGAGACCGGCGGGACCCTGCACCTGATGGGGCTGGTCTCCGACGGCGGCGTCCACAGCCATCTGCGGCACCTGATCGCGCTCCTCGAGCTGGCTCGGCGTCAGGAGCTGCCCGACGTCGCGATCCACGCCTTCACCGACGGCCGGGACACGAGCCCCACCGGCGGCGTCGAGCATCTGGGCGAGGTCAGGCGGGCGACCGAGCAGAAGGGGGTCGGCCGGGTCGCCACCGTCATCGGGCGCTACTACGCGATGGACCGGGACCGGCGCTGGGACCGGACCCGGGTCGCCTGGGAGGCGCTGGTCGAGGGCCGCGCGTGCGCCGCCACGGGCGATCCCGAGGCCGCCCTTCATGACAGCTACGCCCGCGAGATCACCGACGAGTTCGTGAAGCCGATCGTGGTCGAGGGGACGCCCCGGGTCGGAGACGGAGACGCGGTCATCTTCTTCAACTTCCGCGCCGACCGCGCCCGACAGCTCACGCGAAGCTTTACCGATCCCGGTTTCGACGGGTTCGATCGCGAGCTTCCCAACGAGCTCCGCTTCGCCACCATGACCCGGTACGACCGGACGTTCGACCTGCCGTTCGCCTTCTCCCCGCGGGTCCTTACCGAGGTCGCGGGTGAGGTCTGGGAGCGCGCCGGATGCTCCAACCTGCGGATCGCCGAAACCGAGAAGTACGCCCACGTCACGTATTTCTTCAACGGCGGGCGGGAGGAACCGTACGACCGGGAGGAGCGGATCCTCGTGCCCTCGCCCAAGGTGGCGACGTACGACCTCCAGCCCGAGATGTCGGCGCCGGAGGTGACCGACCGGCTGGTCGAGGCGATCCGGTCGGGGCGGTTCGACTCCTTCGTCCTCAACTACGCCAACCCCGACATGGTGGGGCACACGGGGGTGCTGCAGGCGGCCATCCGGGCGGTCGAGGCGGTCGACGCGAGTCTGGGAAAGGTGGTGGAGGCATTTCGTGAGACCGAGCCGGACGGGGCGCTGCTCGTCCTGGCCGACCATGGGAACGCCGAGACGATGGTCGAGGAGGACGGCTCGCCGCACACCGCCCACACGACCAACCCGGTCCCCTGCATCCTCGTTTCGAGCGAGGAGCGGGAGCTCCGGGAGGGAGGGGCCCTGTGCGACGCGATCCCGACCCTGCTGGCGATCCAGGGCATCGACCGGCCGGCGGTCATGAGCGGACGGGACCTGCGGGAATGATCGACCGGCCTGCCGCTGCGAGGGCGAGCCCTTCCGGACCCGGTTTGCGCTATATAGAGGCGGGCCTCATCTTTCGAACCGGAGCCATCACCCCCGTGGAACACGTCATCCCCATCCGCTCCACAGGCCGGCTCGCGACCGTCCTCGCGGCCGTCGTCGGGCTCGTCTCGCTCCTCCCCGCCGGGTCGGCCTCCGCCCAGCAGGCGGCGTACGAGATCCTGCCGCTGACGCCCGGCAACACGTGGACCTATGACGGAACCGTCTGGTGGGTCCCGCGCAACTCCCGGCGCGTCCTCGAGGAGCGGGTCCGGCTGGAGATGCGGGTGCTCGACGTGGTCGAGCGCCCCGGTGCCCGGGCGGCCCACATGGTCGGCTACCCGCGCGACCTCGTGACCGCGATGCCGAACCGTTTCGAGGGCGAGTTCACGCTCCTCCAGGTGGGACCCGCGGTCCACGTCCTGCCGGGCGAACGGGCCGGGGAGGCGCTCAGGCGGGTCGCGGACCCGGGCGACTCGCTGGCCGATCTCCTGCTGGGTTCGGAGGTCGTCCTCGAGCTGCCGCTGGCGGAGGGCAAGACGTTCTGCTCGCCGGCGGCTCGTGGGCGCGACGTGGGACCGTGCTGGTTCGTGAGCGGTGAAGGGCCCGTCGAGCGGGCCCCGGTGGCCGGGCTGGACGAAACCCTGGGGCGCCACCGCTATGTCCTCGCCCTCCAGTCGGGACAGGAGCACGAGGTGCGCGGCTTCCTGCCCGGTGTCGGCTTCACCTCCTTCGCGATCGGCCACTTCGGCGATCCGTCGGCGATGGAGCTGGAGCTGGTCGACGCCCGGCTCGCGACCCCTTCACGCCGCGCGCGGGGCCTGTTCCTGAAGACGCTCGACCTGTCGGACGAGCTGATCGAGATGGCGACCGCGTCGGACCGGCCGGAGCGGCGCACCCAAGCCGGGGCGGCGGGGACCCGGCGCCGGGAAACGGCACCGGGCCGGGGCGGATCGCCCGCACCCGAAAGGGATGAGCCCGTCGTCCAGGAGCCCCCCGTGGAGCCGGCCCCGGCGCCCTTCCCGAGCCCCGAGCGACTGCTGGCGGACCGGCGCATCCGCCGAACCGGGCGCCCCGCCCCGGTCGCCATCGAGGTGGCGACCGAGGAGCTCCCCGTGCCGGTCTGGGAGGAGACCCGACCGGCCTGCCTGGACGCCCGGGAGTGGTACGTCGGAGGCGGGTCGATCCGAATCGACGGGCGGAACTACGATCCGGTCGGGAGCGCCGAGCCGATCGATCCCGCCAACCTGGTCGCGGTGGGCGAGTTCGACGGGGTCCCGGCATTCGCCGGACGGCTCTCCAAGACCCCCCACGCGGATCTCTGGCTCCCGCTCTGCGGCGAGCCCGGCGTCTTCCGCCTCTACGCCGACCTGAGCGGGGACTGACCTTTCCGGGTTCGATCCCGTGATCCGCGTCCCATGACCGCCGCCCCGACGCGCAGCGCCAGCGCCTCGCCGTCCGGGGGCGGGACGATCATGCACCCCACCGACAGCCCTCCGGCCGTGGTTCCGCACGGGACGCTCAGCGCGGGACGCCCGAGGAAGTTGAAGACCTGCGCGTTCCGGAGGACGCGCGCGTTGGCCTGGAGGTAGGCTTCGTCGGTGGTGAGCTCCGCGATCCGGGGGGGGAGGATCGGAACGGTGGGCGCGACGAGGGCGTCGTAGGGCCGGGCCAGCACCTCGAACTCCGCCCGGATTCGCTTCCGCGTCTCGATGAGCCGGGCATGGTCCTCGGGCGACCGATCCCGGTACTGGAGCATGCGAGTCGATACCCGCGGGTCGATGCGGGCCCCCCCGCCCTCGATGAGCTCCCGGTGGAGGCGCAGGCCCTCGATCCCGGCGAACGTGCCGTATCGCTCATAGAGCCGGGGGATCTCGTCGAGCACCGGCATCGCGCGGCGCCCGAGGCGGTGGCCGGCGGCCGTGAGCCGCTCGCACGCGGCCCCGAACGCCTGCTCGACCTCGGCCTCCAGCCCCGTCAGGAGCTGGGTCGGGACGAGCAGCGACAGCCGCTCGACGGGCTGGTCCGGAAAGGGGGCGGGCGGTAACTCGGCCAGGGCGCGCCACACGTGCCAGGCGTCGGCGACGGTTCGGGCGAGCGGTCCCAGGGTGTCCAGGGTCGGTGAGAGCGGCACGCAGCCGTCCATCGGGATCCGCCCGTCCGTCGTCTTGAGTCCCACGATCCCGTTGAAGGCGGCGGGGATCCGCACCGAGCCGCCGGTGTCGGAGCCGATCGCGACGCACGCCAGGCCGGCCGCAACCGCCACCGCCGAGCCGGACGACGAGCCGCCCGGGACCCGGTCGGGGTCGAGCGCGCACGCGGCCGTGCCGAAATGGGGGTTCAGCCCCAGCGCGCCGAAGGCGAGCTCGGTCATGTTCGTTTTGCCGAGGAAGACCCCGCCCGCTCGGTCGAGCCGTGCGGCCGCCGGGCAGTCGCGGCGGGCGGGCGGTCCCTCGGCCAGGACCGCGGAGCCCGCGGCCGTGACGTCGCCCTCGGTGTCCATCAGGTCCTTGAGCCCGATCGGGATCCCCTGCAGCGGCCCCCGGTCGATTCCCTCGGCGAAGAGCCGTTCCGCGCGCCCGGCCTGGCGCCGCGCCCGCTCCGCGGTCACGACGCGATACACGGCGCCGACCTCGATCCGGTCGAGGTACGCCTCGACGACCTCGGCCGGACGGTGCCGCCCGTCACGGTAGGCGGCCGCCAGCTCGACCAAGGTCAGCGCGGTCGGATCCATCGGCGCGTGCGGGGTCAGCGGAAGAGGATCAGCGCGCGGCAGGCCCTTCCTCGATGACGTTCCCCTCCGCATCGATCACCCGGACGGGACCCCACCCGAGCTCACGGATGCCGGCCTCGATCGCCTGCCGGTCGCCGACCACGACCCAGGCGAGATCGTCCGGATGGACCGTCGAGCCGGCGATCGCCGACAGCTGAGCGAGGGAGAGGCCCCTCACCCTGGCGGCGTAGGTCTCGTAGTAGTCGAGGCCCAGCCCGAAGCGGACGATCTCGGCGAGGGCGTCGGCCACCTCCGCGGACGTCTCCCACTGGCCGGGCAGCATCAGGGTCTGCCGCGCCTGGGCCTTCGCGAGCTCCTCATCGGTGATCGGAATCTCGCCCCGGATCCCGCGCAGCTCCTTGGCGAGCTCGATCATCGACTCCTTGGTCTTGTCGGTCTGCACGGGAGCATAGGCCATGAAGGGCCGGGGTCCGGCGGCGTCGAAGACGAGCGTGCGCGCGCCGTACGACCAGTGCTTGTCTTCGCGCAGGTTCATGTTGATGCGCGACGTGAACGAGCCCCCCAGGATCAGGTTCATGGTCTCGAACGCGATCTCGTCGGGGTTGGCTTTGGGCGGCGCGAGGTCGGCGGCGAAGATCACGCTCTGCTCGGCGTCGGGACGATCGAGGAGATAGATCGTCGGCTCGGGGTCCAGCTCGACCGGTCCGATCGCCTTGGCCAGGACATCGCCCGGCTGCCACCCGGCGAACGCGCTTTCGAGCCGCGGCCGGAGCTCGTCCAGGGTGACGTCGCCGACGACGATGAGGGTCGCGTTGCCGGGCCTGAACCAGGTCTCGTGCCACCCGGCGAGGTCCTCCCGCGCCATCGCCTCGACCGAGGCGATCGTGCCCGTGCCGGTCAGCGGCTGCTGGTAGGCATGTCCCTCGGGGTAGAGAAGGGCCGGGAGGATCCGGAGCCCCATCGAGACCGGCTGGACCATCTCGCGCCGGATCGCGGCGACGGTCTGCGTCTTCAGGCGATCGAGGTCGGCGCCCGGAAAGGCCGGATGGAGGACGACGTCCGCGTAGAGATCCAGCGATTCGTCCAGGTTCTCGCGAAGCGCATTCATCGTCACCGTGGAGGTGTCGAGGTTCGAGCCGGTGAAGAGCTCGGCGCCCAGCCGGTGGAGCTCGGCCGAGATCTCGAGCGCGTCCCGGCTCTCGGTTCCCTCGTCGAGCATCTCCATCGCCAGGTTGGCCGTGCCCGGGGCGCCTCCCGGATCGGAAGCGGCGCCCGCGTCGACCTGGAGCCCGAAGTGGACCAGGGGCAGATCGTGGCGCTCGACGAGGAGTACCTCGAGCCCGTTGGAGAGCGTCGCCTGCGCCACCTCGGGGAAAAGGGCGGCCGGCATGGAATCCGGGTACGGGAGGCCGGACCGGTCGACGTCCGAGGATGCGGCCGCGTACTCGGGGAATGGATGAACCTCGAGGATGTAGGTCCCGTCGGACAGCCACTCGCGGGCCGCCTCCAGGACGTCGCCGGTCGAAGCGCCGGCGCGCCGGGCGAGGGCCGTCTTGTAGGCGTCGGGGCTGCCGCCGTAGACCTCGCTCGCCGCGAGGATGTCGCTCTTGCCGCCGAAGCCGCCGATGCGCTCGATTCCGCGCACGAAATCCGCCCGGACCGTGGTCTGGACACGCGCCAGCTCCTCCGGGGCCGGTCCCTCGGATAGAAACCGTGCCAGCTCCTCGTCGATCGCCGTCTCGACCACCGCCAGGTCCTGGTCCGGCCGGGCCGTCGCCTGGATCTGGAACTGGCTTCCGATCTCGCGT
>DATEDS010000279.1:0-5512 GCA_035281565.1 Gemmatimonadota bacterium | reverse complement strand
CACCGCCGCCGGCGTCGCGTCCGGCACGACGGCCTCGCCCGCGGTTTCCGGCCCCTCCCCGCCGCAGGCGGGGAGCAGCCAGGCCACGGTCGCGACGGCTAGAAGTCCTGGACGGTGAACGAGGGCCACTTCTCGACGGTCCGGTCCTCGAGCGAGGCGAACTGGCCGTCGGTCATCCGGATCTCCCACCGCTTGAGCTCGCCGGTCTGCGGATGCCACGTGTAGAAGGAGATCCGGTAGTCGTCCGCGCCCCCGCGCTGGACGCGGGGCGGGCTGACCGTCCCCCGTACGTTGTCGGGGACCTTCCCGTAGAGAAGGGCGTCTCCGTCGGCGGCGTCGAACCGGCGGAGCCCCTGCGGGATCTCGTCGATGGAGTTCAGGACACGGACCAGGTTGAGCTCGGCGAACGTGATCGAGTCGACGCTCGACGGCGTGTAGCGGTAGTCGAAGTTGTAGAACGCCTCGACCAGGAAGCGCGCCAGCCGGAGCGCTTCGTCGGCCGACGTGGGTCGGACCCGCTCACGATCGAGGAGCGCGTTGACGGCGTCCACATAGGCGCGGTTCATGGTGTGCGCGAAAGAGCCCGGCTCCATGCGATTGACGAGCGGCCAGGCGCGGTCGTTCTCGTTGACGACGAAGAGTCCCTGGTAGATGTCGCCCTCGGTCGTCACGCTGTAGAACGAGAGGTCCGCCATGGCCGGATCGAGGATCCGGCCGAGGACGAGGATCTCGCGATAGAAATCTTCCGGAGTGGGATCGGGGAGGGCGATCCTGCCGGCGTCGTCGGGGGTGTTGTGGATGAACTCCCGCATGAGCCGCTCGTAATGCGGCCACCACAGAGCGAAGGCGGCCTGGCGGACGAGATGCGTCTCGGACGCCGGCGTGACGGGCTGCACGTCCTGGGCGCGGATCGGCCCGGCCATGATGAGGGCAAGCACGCACGCGGCCACGAGCGCGGGCGTACCGACTCGACGGTCCCGGGCGGGGGAGGTCCTGGTCCGCATCAGATGTAGGAATGTAGACACCCTCGTCCCCCGGGGGCAACCACGTGGAGGTCCGTCCCCGACCCCGCCAAGGCGGCCGCCGGGGGGGTGCGTTGCCGGGGCGGAGGCCGTCCCTAACTTGGGCTCCCCGTGCCCATTCCCTGGAGCTATCACGCGGGCGAGCTGGCGGCCGAAGGCGTGCGGCTGGCCGACCTGGCGGACCGTCACGGGACCCCCCTCTACGTCTATCATCGTCCCTCGATCGCCTCGCGCGTGGCCGAGGTCCGCCGGGCGTTCCGGGATCACCCGACCCGGCTCTGCTACTCGGTCAAGGCGAACTCCAACCTCCGGCTGCTAAAGTGGCTGGCCGGGCTGGAAGTTGGCTTCGACGTGGTGTCGGAGGGCGAGCTGGACCGGCTGGCGGAGGTCGGGGTTCCGTTTCCACGGATCGTCTTCGCGGGAGTGGGGAAGACCGTCCGGGAGCTCGAGCGGGCGGTCGCGGCCGGGCTCTGGATGGTCAACGTGGAGTCGGTCGAGGAGGCCGAACGGCTGGCCGGCCTGGCCGCCGCGCGCGGCCTCCGGACGCCCGTCAGCCTGCGCCTGAACCCCGACGTCGACGCCCGCACCCATCGCCACATCACGACCGGCCGGAAGGTCGACAAGTTCGGGATCGCCCTTGCCGAACTCCCGTCCCTGCTGGATTGGATCCCGCGATCTCCCGATCTCGATCTGGTCGGGCTCCACATGCACCTCGGAAGCCAGATCACCGACGCCGAGCCCTACGCCGCCGGACTGGACGTCCTGCTCGACTGCGGGCGCGAGGCCCGGGCGGCAGGGGCCTCGCTCCGGTGGATCAACGCCGGGGGAGGATTCGGAATCTCCTACGATGGCGATCCGGTGCCGGGGCCGGACGCCTACGCGCGGGCGATCGTGCCGCGCATCCGGGAGTTCGGAGCGGAGCTCGTCCTCGAGCTGGGCCGCTATCTGATCGGGCCGGCCGGCTGCCTTCTGACCCGCGTCCTCTATCGCAAGGAGCGGGACGGGCGGCCCCTGGCGGTGGTGGACGCCGGCATGACCGACCTCATGCGGCCCGCCCTGTACGAGGCCCGGCACCGGATCTGGCCGGTCCGGAAGCGGAACGGCGAGCGGCCGACCGACGTCGGGGGGCCCATCTGCGAGTCGAGCGACTTCCTGGGCCGCGACCGCCCGCTCCCGCCGCTCGAGCCCGGCGACCTGCTGGCGATCCTGGACGCCGGGGCCTACGGAATGGCGATGTCCAGCCATTACAACTCGCACCCGCGGGCGGCCGAGGTGTGGATCACCGAGGACGGATCGGTCGAGACGATCCGCCGCCGCGAGACCGCCCGGGATCTGATGGCGGTCGAGATCGAGGCGCTGTAGCGGGTCGGCGGGAGGCCGGGGGCCGGTGAAGGCGCCGGACCCGCGGCGCGTGGCGGCCGGCGTCGGATGGGGAGCGGCGCTCCTCGGCCTCGGACTCCTCCTCCATCCGGCGTTTCTTCAGGCCTGGCGACAGGCGCGGCTTCTGGCGGCGGATCCGCCGGCCCGCCTCCCCGTTCCCGTCGACGGCGTCCGGGCGTCCGATCTGACCGATACGTGGGGTGCGGCGCGAAGCGGCGGCCGGCGCCACGAGGGGATCGACATCTTCGCTCCGCGACGCACGCCGGTGCGGAGCGCGACCGAGGGGATCGTGGCGCGCCGGGGGGGCAACCCTTTGGGGGGGCGCACGGTCACCATCCTCGGGCCGGGCGGCTGGCGCCATTACTACGCCCACCTCGAGCAATACGGCGGACAGGGCCGGGGTGACTGGGTCGAGGCGGGCGAGGTGATCGGGTTCGTGGGGACGTCGGGCAACGCCCCCGACCACGCGCCCCACCTCCACTACGGCGTCTTTGCCGGCGGCTCCCCGGTCAATCCCTATCCGCTCCTGTCCGGGACGGCGTCGTCCGGGGGAACGGAGGGACCGTCCTCGGGGACGGGGTCCGGGAGGCGCTCCGAGATCCACGGCAGGACGACCGTCGCCATCCGCTCACGCATCCGATTCCGGTGGTCTCCCGCGTACACCTCGTAGACGTGCGGAACCCCGTGCGCTTCGAGGGTATCCGAGAACGCCGCCGTCGAAAGCGGAATGTGGACGAACTGATCGTCGAAGGCGGAGTCGAACGCGAGCCCTTCGAGCGAGCGTAGCGCGTCCACCCGCTCGGCGACCCGGCTCACCGGATAGACCCCCTCCTCCGGCCGATCGGCGATCGCGGGCTCCTGCCGCGAGAGCGCGTCCGGATCTCCATAGAAGGGTGGGCGGTCGGGGTCTGGAAAGAAGGCGGCCATGGCCGCGGCGATAGCGAGCGGCCAGATGTTCCCCGTCTCGAGCTCCTCCCACAGAGCGGCGATCGACGGATAGGTGTCGAGCGGCCGTGTTTCCTCGGGAATCTGCTCGTCCGTCAGACAGCACAAGCAGCAGGGGTTCATGCCGTACACCACCTGAAAGACGTCCGCGTGCAGCATCCCCGCCCATATCGCCCCCAGCCCACCCATCGAGTGGCCGGCGATCGCGCGCGCGCCGGCCGAGCCCAGGGTCCGGTACCTGGCGTCCACGTGACGGACCAGGTCGCGGGAGATGAAGTCGCCCCACCCGCCGGTGACCGGCGAGTTCCGGTAGTAGCTGCCGCCGAGCGCGTTTCTGCCGTTCGGCATCACGACGATCATGGGCCGGACGGCTCCGGCCCCGATCAGGCTGTCCATCGTGGCCTGGACCGTCATCCCCTGGTAGGCGGGCTCGATCCAGACCGAAGGCTCGTCGAGGACTCCGTGCAGGAGGTAGAGAACCGGATAGCGGAGCCGGGAGCCGTCGTATCCGGGCGGGAGATAGACCCACGCCGGCTGGACGGTCGGGTCGCCAAGGACGTTTCCGGCCAGGGCGGGGGCGGGGACCGTGTCGGCCACGATCCGGCCCCGCGGCGGACCGGGGTCGACCTGGGCCCCCGCGGCTCGGGGGATCTGCGACGTTCCGACCAGGAGCCACAGCGCGGCCCGCGAGGCCCATGTCGGGAAGCGGCGCCGGAAGTGCGTCGTCATCCATCCGCGTACGTCGGGAAACGCGCGTCGGTTTCGCCGCCATCCCTGCCGCGAAACCCGGGGCCCGCTAGAATGGTAGAAGAGAATGCGCCTGCTCGCATGCTCTCGGCCGGACGGATCGCGGCCGATCTCGCACGGATCGGAGGAGCCTTCATGATCTGTCTCTCGAGGATCGCCCTGGCCGTCTGTGTCGCCCTTCTCTTCCCGGCCCTCCCGACCGAGGCTCAGGAGCCGGCGGGTGCTCCGGACCCGGAGGCCGGGACCACCTCGAGCGGGCCGTCGGGATACGTCCTTTTTGTCGGGCTCGAGTCCGAGGATGCCGTGGCGATCGTCGATCCCGGCTCGGGCCAGGTTCTCAGGAAGATCCCGGTCGGCGTCTCGACCGAGGACATCGAGGGAGTCCACGCGCTGACCGTCTCGCCCGACGGCCAGTTCTATTACCTCTCCATCGCGCATGGCTGGCCGTACGGGTCGGTCTGGAAGATGACGACCGCCAACGACAGCCTGGTGGCCCGCACGAACGTCGGCCTGTTCCCGGCGACGACCGCGATCACGCCCGACGGCATGTGGCTGTTCGTGGCGAACTACAACCTTCACGGGGACCCGCAGACCGACACGGTGTCGGTCGTCCACACCCCCACCATGACCGAGGTGAGGCAGATCCCGGTCTGCACCAAGCCGCACGGGCTGGTCAGCTCGCACGACGGCAGCGCGGTCTACGTCTCCTGCACGCGGGACAACGTGCTCAAGAAGATCAGCGTCTCCTCGCTCTCGGTGGTCGACTCGACGAGCACGCTCACCGAGGAGGACCTGGCCGACGGGAAGGTCTGCTACCCCGCCGGGCTCGCGCTGTCGCCGAACGACGGCGAGCTCTACGTGGCGTGCCACAGGCACGCCGAGATCCGGGTCATGGCGACCGCGAACCTGGGCACGTTCACAAACACCATCCCGGTCGGCGACGGGCCGTACCTGATCAAGGTGGATCCGGCGGGGGAGCGGCTGTACGTCCCGAACCGGAACGACCAGTCGTACACGGTGATCGACCTGGCGAGCGGGACCCCGGTCGCGACGAAGCCCTCGAGCGCGACTCATCCTCACACCTTCGCCTTCGGCCCGGACGGCACGGTCTTCCTGTCGATGGAGAGCCATGCCGTCGTCCCGGGCGCGATCGACGTCATCGATCCCCAGACGCTGGAGACGATCCGGTCGATCCCGGTCGGCCTCCAGGCGACCGGCGCCGGCGCGGTCGCGCTTCCGCCTTCGGAGTTCCGGTAGCGGGGGGATCGGCGGGCGTCGTCCCGGAGCCGTCCAAGTTGCGTCCCGTGGACGCATGTCCGCGGTCCCTGGAGCACGGGCGATCCCCGATCCGACAGCCGTCGATCGGCTCCGGGACGACCCACGCCGACCCCGCCGCTACCGCTCCTGCAAGGCCGGGA
>DATEDS010000278.1:0-22275 GCA_035281565.1 Gemmatimonadota bacterium | reverse complement strand
TCCAGATCGTCCACGTAGCTCGGGATCCCGTTCAGGAGTACGGTATCGAACTCCTCTGCGGCGAGGGGCAGGCTCTCGGCCGTGCCTCGCTCGACGACGAGTCCCCTCTCCTCCGCGATCCGCGCCATCCCCTCCGCCGGCTCGACCCCGTGGCCGATCTCGATGCCATGCTCCGTCCGGAGGATGTGCTCGAAAAGCCCGCTTCCGCAGCCGACGCTCAGCGTCTTTCCGGAATCGGCGAGGACGTGCTTGAGGAGCAGGACCTCCGACGCCAGCACCTTGCGGTTCTGGAGGAACCAGGCGTCGTACTCTTCCGCGTATTCGTCGAAGGCCTCTTCGGGAACCGGCCGGGCGGCTTTCACCGTGTCACGGCCGCCCGCTCCGCCTCCGGCTTGCCCCTGATCTCCGGCCGCTCCCCCGCCTCGATCGCCCGGTGCTCGCGTACGATCAGGATGACCAGCACGAGCCAGACGCCGATGAACGCCAGGTTGAGCGCGGCAAAGCCGGTCGGGCCAAACGTGAAGATCGCGGTCCCCAGGAACACGATCCCGGCCGAGAAGACGTCTCCGATTCGCTGGAAGAAGCTGTCCACGACCTGCTTCGCCTTGTACTTGATCTCGCGCGAAGTGGGGAGGAAGAGCATCTGGAGCGTGGTCTTGTTGATCGAGTAGTCCGACGCGTTCTCGAAGGTCTTCCCGATCCGAGCGTAACGGATCACGGGCAGGAAGAAGATCAGCGCGTACGTGCCCAGGGCGATGATGGGAAGCCACAGGAGCCCCGCCTTGATGCCACCGTACTTGATCAGCCGCCCGACCAAGAACAGCTGGAGCGCCATCCCGAGCAGGTTCACCCACAGGAAGAAGCTCGCGTAGAAGCTCCCGATCACCGAGCCCTCGTACGCTTCCTGGTTCGCGGGTACGGTGGGATCGCCGAATTGCCGGTTCTTGAACGCGAGCGGCGCGCTCGTCGAGACCGCCAGTTCCACCGCCTCCTCGGTCTGCGTGGTTCCATAATCCTCGGCCAGACTGCCCAGGATATACTCCCCGTTCGTGTTGACGAGATTCAGGAACAGAACGAGAAGCGCGATGAACCCGATGTACTTGTGGCGGAAGAGGAGATCGAATCCGAGGCTCTCCCTCTCCGCCTTCACCGGCGCCGTGCGTCGCGCTTCGGCCTTGGCGGTCAGCTCGCGCTGACGGGCCTCCATGACCGCCTTTCCCCATACCTTGCGGCTGATGACGTTGGTCAGCGCGATGCAGGCGCCCAGCAGGGCCGCCGCCCACAGGAGCATCTCCATTACGCTGAAGTAGTCGAGCAGCTTGTCGGCGATATAGGCACCGGCGAAGGCGCCGAAGGAGCCGCCGAACGCGACGAGGGGGAAGAGCCGCTTCCCGGAGTCGTTGTTGTAGACGTCGTTGGCATAGGACCAGAACTGCGCCACGACCATCACGCTGAAGATCCCGACCCAGATGAAGAACGCGTAGCCCAGATACGGGAGCCCGGCCCGGCCCATCGCCCAGAAGGCGACCAAACAGGCGATGAAGATCCCCGTGACGACGGTGATCAGCCGGGTCCGCTCGTACCTGGAGACCAGCTTGGCGTATCCGCCGACGAGGAAGAACAGGATGACCGCCATCGCGGCCACGAGATAGCTCTTGGCCTCGGCGCCGCCGCTGGAGAGGATGAGGGCCTCCCGTACCGGCTTGATCAGGTAGTAGCTGGTCAGGAGCAGGAAGACGTTGAACGCCATGAGGAGCGTCAGCGGTCCTTCGCCCGCCCGCACGTCGGTGAACAGGTTCAGGAAGCGCTCGAGCGCGCTCTTCTCGGCCGTTGTGCCCTCGGTCATCCGTTCTCCTCCTGGGAACTGTTCTGGCGGCTCCCCGATGCTCACCGTTGACGTGGTCATCCTAAAGCCCTGCGCCCTTCGGTACAAGCCGACGGGCGGACGTTCCGGATCGATGCCATGGCGGACTATATTTCCGGTTCTTGCTTCCTGACGTCTGAGAGAACTCCAGGAGGACCCCCGAGCATGAGACGCCGTGCGCTGCCGGTCGCGACGCTCGTCCTGGCGCTTGCCTGCGCCGACAACGGACCCGCGCCGCCCCCCGAGTCCGCGTCCGTGACCGCCGATCCCGTCGCCCGTTCCCTGGCTCTGGCGGAGGGTTATGTCGAAGCCTACTACGAGCAGTTCCCCGAGGAGGCGTACGAGGCGGGATACCCCGACGCGCCGGGTGATCGGCTGAGCGACCGGAGCCCGGCGGCCATCGCGGCCTGGCACGCCCGCGAGGACTCCCTGCTCCGGGCGCTCGAGGCGATCGATTCGACCGCGCTCGCCGGCACCGAGGCCGCGATTCCGCACGCCTACGCGCTCGATCGGTTGCGGGCGTCGGTCGCGCGGCGGGTCTGCCGGACGGACCTCTGGAACGTGAGCCCGACATGGACCGGATGGCCGGAGCTCTTTCCATCGGTCTTCGCCCAGCAGCCGGTGGACACGCCCGACGCGCGTGCCGCCGCGCTCGCGCGGGCCCGGGACGTCGACCGCTTCCTGGACACCGAGATCGCCAATCTCCGGGAGGGGATCCGGCTGGGGTACACGGCGGCCCGGCCGGACGTGGACGCGGTGATCTCGCAGGTCGACGCGTTCCTCGAGCTTCCCGTCGAGGAGTCCCCCTTTCTCGAGCCCGTCGACAGGACCGGCGACGCTGCGTTCGCCGACTCCCTCCGCGGGATCGTGGTGGACGAGATCGTTCCCGCGGCCCGGCGCTATCGGGACGTCCTGGCCGACGAGTACCGGTCCGCCGCGCGCGAGGAGGTGGGGGTGACCGCGAATCCCGACGGGGCGGCGTGCTACGAGGCCTCGGTCCGCTTCTTCACGACGCTCCCGCTCACGGCCGAAGAGATCCACGCGAGCGGCCTCCGGGAGATGGACCGGATCCAGGCCGAGATGAAGGAGATCGCCGAGCGGCTCTTCGGGACCGACGACCTGAAGGAGGCCCTCCGGCGGGCGCGCGAGCCCCGGTTCACGTTCCGGTCCGAGGACGAGATCCTGGCTTACGCGCGGGCCGCGGTCGAACGGGGCCGGGCGGCCGTGCCGGAGTGGTTCGGCACCGTTCCCGAGGCCGACGTGGTGGTCCGGCCGTATCCCGCCTTCCAGAAGCGCACCGGGGGCGGATTCTACTCGTCCGGCCTGCCGGGTCAGCCCGGCATCTATCTGCTGGGGACGTACGAGCCGGAAAAGCTGAGCAAGGCGGGTCTCGAGGCGACCGCATTCCACGAGACCTACCCCGGACATCACATGCAGGGCTCGGTCGTGCTCGAGAAGGGAGGCGCCCACCCGGTCCTCAAGTACTTCTTCAACTCGGGGATGGGGGAGGGATGGGCGCTCTACACCGAGCGCCTGGCCGACGAGATGGGCCTCTACTCGGGGGACATCGACAGGCTGGGGATGCTCTCCAACGAGGCCCTGCGGGCGGCCCGGCTGGTCGTCGATCCCGGGATGCACGCGCTCGGCTGGACACGCGAGCGGGCGGTCGAGTACATGCTCGAGAACACGGCCGAGTCGGAGGGCGAGGTCGGGTACGAGATCGACCGCTACCTGGCCGTACCCGGTCAGGCCACCGCCTACCTGACGGGGAGTCTCGAGATCCAGCGGCTTCGCGCCGAGGCCGAAGCGCGGCTGGGCGAGCGCTTCGACGTCCGCGCCTTCCACGACCGGGTCCTCCAGAACGGCACGATCTCGCTGCCCATGCTGCGGGCCGAGATCGATCGGTGGGTGGTGGAGCGGGGCGGGACCGCAACGGTTCCTTAGCCGGCCGAACTCCGTTTCAGGCGCCGCCCTCGTCGCACTCGAGGACGCCGGACCGGGTGGCCGGCGCCAGCGGGACGATGGCGCCGAAGGCGAGCGCGCAGCGATGGCCGGCGGCGGACTGGTGGATCGTTCGTGCGGTCCATCCGTCCAAGGTGGCCTCGATCGTCATCGTGACCCCGGGACTCGTGTTGAAACCGAGCTCGCCCGTATCGTCCGAGTAGGTCAGGTTGTCCACGAAGTAGGTCTCCTCGGCCGTGGCGAGGGAGCGCAGGTCGCTCTTCATCGCCGTGATGGCCGCCCGGCGCCGGGGAGAATCCGCGCGGAAGATCGTGATGCTGGCGAGGATCCCGAGAACCAGGACGACGACCAGGAGCTCGATCAGGGTGAAGCCCGGGGCCGGGTGGCGGGCTCGCATGGCCGGTCTGGATGCAAGCCGAGTGCCCGTCCTCCGGTCGTTCCTGGCGGGGCTGCTCCTGGCGGCCTGCTCGGACGGCGGCCCGGGCCGGATCGCCCCCCCCGGTTTCGTGGGGGCCGGGACCTGCGCGGAATGCCACGCCGCCCAGGCCGCGGCCTGGCGGGGCTCCCATCACGACCTCGCGATGCAGGAGGCGACCGGGGAGGCCGTCCTCGGTGACTTCGACGGCGCGACCCTCACCTACGCCGGCATCACCTCGACCTTCTTCCGCCGGGACGGCCGGTACTTCGTCCGGACGGACGGCCCCGACGGCCGGCTGGCCGAGTACGAGATCGCCTACACCTTCGGCGTCGAGCCCCTCCAGCAGCTCCTCATCCCGTTCCGGGGCGGCCGCCTCCAGGCGCTCGGAATCGCGTGGGACTCGCGGCCGGTCGACCAAGGCGGGCAGCGATGGTTCCACCTGTACCCCGGCGAGACCGTGAACCACGCGCACGAGCTCCACTGGACCCGGGCCGCTCAGACGTGGAACGGCGGATGCGCGGCGTGCCACTCGACGGCTCTCGAGAAAGGGTACGACGAGGAGACGGATCGTTACACGACGACCTGGCGCGAGATCGACGTCTCCTGCGAGGCATGCCATGGGCCGGGTTCGCGCCACGTGGAGTGGGCGCGGTCGGGCGGGGCTGAGGGTGAGGCGGGTCGCGGCCTGCCGGTCGCGTTTCACGACCGCCGGGGGGTCCGGTGGGTCGTCGATGCGAAGACGGGGATCGCGCGCCGGAGCAGGGCCCCGGGTGGGCGGGTCGAGGTCGAGGCGTGCGGCCAGTGTCATGCCCTCAGGTCGACGATCCGAGGCGATCATGTCTGGGGCCGGCCGCTCCTCGAGACCCATCGTCCCGAGCTCGTCCTCAGCGGCTTCTACTTCCCGGACGGGCAGATCCTCGACGAGGTCTACGAGTACGGGTCGTTCCGCCAGAGCCGGATGTACGCGGCCGGCGTCACGTGCAGCGACTGCCACGATCCGCACGCGCTGGATCTCCGCGCGGACGGGAATGCCGTGTGCGCGCAGTGTCACCTTCCCTCCCGCTTCGACTCGGCCGGCCATCACCTGCACGCGCCGGAGTCGCCTGGCAGCCGTTGCGTGGCCTGCCACATGCCCGAGCGGGTCTACATGGTCATCGATCGGAGGCGGGACCACTCGATCCGGATTCCCCGTCCCGACCTGGCCGACCGGCTGGGCACGCCGAGCGCGTGCGTGGCCTGTCACGCGGACCGCTCGAACGCCTGGGCGGCCGCGGCACTCGAGCGCGTGCATGGCCCGCCCGGCCCCGCGCCTGCCTTCGTCGAGGCGTTCGCCGCCGACGACGGGGGATTCCCGGAGGCGGGACGGTCGCTGGCGGAGGCAGCAGCCGATCCGGCTCTTCCGGAGATCCTCGAGGCGTCGGCCCTGGCCCGCCTCGGCTCGCGGCCCGGGGCCGCCCCGGCAGGGCTCATCGAGGCGGCGCTCTCCGACCCCGACCCGCTGGTCCGGCTGGGGGCGGTTCTCGCGGCGGCCGGGCTGGAGGTCGAGGAACGGCTCACGCTCGCCGGGCCGGCCCTCCGCGACTCCGTCAGGGGGGTTCGCCAGGAGGCGGCGCGGATTCTCGCTTCCGTACCCGCCTCGGCGCTGACCGGGGAGCTGCGCGCGTCCTTCGATCGGGCCGCCGGCGAGGTTCTGGCCGGCCTCGCGGCGAACGAGGACCGGCAGTGGGCGCTCCTCGATCGGGCCGCGTTCCAGGCCGCGCTCGGCGACTTCCAGGCCGCCGAGCGGTCGGCACGGGCCGCGATCCGTCTCGAACCTCTTCAGGCCCAGGCCTGGATCGCGCTTGCGGAGGTTCAGCTCCTGGCGGGCGGGGAAGAGCCAGCCGAGCGATCGCTCCGTCAGGGGCTGGCGACGGTCGGGGAGGCGGCGGACGACCTACAGTACGCGCTCGGCCTCCTCCTGGTCCGCCGGGGGCGTCCCGCCGCGGCGGTCGAGCCGCTCGGACGGGCGGCCGGGATCAGGCCCGACATCCCCCGCTATCTCTACGCCTACGCGATCGCGCTCCGCGAGAGCGGCCATGCGGCCCGGGCGCTCCAGGTCGCGGTTCGGCTTCAGGCCCTGGTTCCGGACGATCCCGATGTCGTGAGACTGGTCGAGGAGCTGCGAACGGGTCGGTGATCCGCCGCCTAGCGGTACTCCGCCATGAGCTCGGCCAACGCGTCCGCCCCCGGGCAGAGCTCTTCGTACGGCAGGTCGATGAGCGGCGTCTCCACCGTCTGACCGGTCTCGTGCATGTCGGGGAGACCCTGCTCGAGATAGAGGAGGCCGGTCGCCACCTCGCCCCGTTCCTGGAGTCGGCGGACGTGGGCGTAGGCGGCGTCGCGGTCGGTCGGGTCGTAGTCTTCGGCCACCTTCCGGAAACGGACCGTGCTGCCGTCGTGCATCGCGATCACGCGGACGCCCTGGTCGCCGTTCGTCTGCGCCGTGATCTCGCTCCTCAGCGGCACGAAGTCCACGGGTGCCACCTCCTGCGAGTGCTCTCGCGTGTAGCGGTAGCTCTTCGTGGATCCCACGTGATCGTTGAACGTGACGCACGGCGAGATCACGTCGACGAACGCGAAACCCCGGTGGGCGAGCCCGGCCTTCAGGATCGGCACGAGCTCCTCCTTGTCCCCGGAAAACGAGCGTGCCACGAACGAGCATCCCAGGCTGAGGGCGGTCAGGGCCGGATCGATGGGACGCTGGATGTTGGGGATCCCGCGCTTCGATTTCGATCCCACGTCGGCCGACGCGGAGAACTGCCCCTTCGTGAGCCCGTAGACGCCGTTGTTCTCGAGGACATAGAGGAGATCCACGTTGCGGCGGATCGCGTGGCAGAACTGACCCAGCCCGATCGAGAGCGAGTCACCGTCCCCCGAGATGCCGATGTAGACGAGCTGCCGGTTGGCCGCGTTGGCGCCGGTCGCCAGCGCGGGCATCCGTCCGTGGACCCCGTTGAACCCGTGGGCGCCGCCCACGAAATAGGCCGGTGTCTTGGCCGAGCAGCCGATCCCGGACAGCTTGGCCACCCGGTGGGGAGGGATGTCCATCTCCCAGAAGGCCTGGACGATCGCCGCCGTCACCGAGTCGTGGCCGCACCCGGCGCAGAGGGTCGACATCGAACCTTCGTAGTCGCGCCGCGTCAGGCCGAGCGCGTTGGTCCGGAGGCCGGGATGGTGGACCTTGGGCTTGGGGATCGAGGTCATCTCATTCCAATTCTAACACCCGGCGGCCCGGACGGTCACTCGGGCGGGGTCACCGGCCGGCGACGCCTTCTATGGCGACGGCGTGTCGGGGCTCGTAGAGGAGCACCTCGACCCCGCCCGGCAGGCCGAGTATGACGGTGGTCCCGAATCCCTCGTCCTCCGGCTCGCCCATGACCGCGACGCCCTTGGCGCGGAGCTCCCGAATCGTGGCCTCGATGTCGTCGCACATGAACGTGAGCTGGTGCCGCACGCCGGACTCGTAGGTCGGACCCTCGGCCGGGTGGACCCCCAGCTCGGCGGGGGGCAGGGCGAAGATGAGCCACCCCTCGCCCGCATCCACGTGCTTCCATCCAAAGGCATCGCGGAGGGTCGCCCGGAGGGCTTCGGGCTCGGGAGTGTAGAGCAGGACGTGGGCGCCGATGATTCCCATGATCACCTCCAGCCGGGCAGCCCGGCCATCCTTGTCGAATGTCCGCGTGGGAGCGCCAATCTAGCACCTGCCCGGTTCCATCTCTCCACTGCGGGAAGATGCCCGATCCGAGCCAGGGAAGCGCGGAGAATCACGGGGGAATCCAGGCCGAGTACGCTCGCGTGGTCGGTGCGTACTTCAACCCGCGCTCCTGGAGGTAGCCGTGGCACACACAACACGATATTGCCGGCAAGGGTCCCTGCTGGCCGCCCTTCTCGTCGCGCTGGCGGGATTCTCCGCTGCGTGCGCGAACAAGGACCCGATCGGACCTGTCGAGCCGCAGAGCTCGATGGGATTCGTCGAACGCTCTCCGGACACACGAGAGATTCGGCTCATGACCCGCAATCTCTACCAGGGCTTCTCGACCCTCGCTCCACTGCTCGAGGCGACGCCCCAAGAGGTTCCCGTCATCGCGGCGGGGATTTTTGGGGAAGTCGTTGCCACCGACTTCCCGGCGCGCGCCGAGAAGCTGGCCGACGAGATCCTCTTCTCGCAGCCCCATCTGGTGGGGTTGCAGGAGGTCTCACGATTCCGCCGGCAGATTCCGGCCGACTTCACGCTCAACGCCTCCGAGGACGTGTACGACTTCCTCGGAATCCTGCTGGACGCCCTGGAGGCCCGCGGTCTGGACTACGAGGTGGCAGCGAACGTCCAGAACATCGACGCCGAGGTGCCGATCGTATGGCCCGGGTCGCCCAACGGACTCGCCGACATCCGGCTGACCGATCGCGATGTGATCCTCGTCCGCGGCGACGTCGGCTGGGATCAGGCGCAGGCGCTCAACTACATCGCCAAGCTGCCGGTCACCGTGGGAGGGCAGCCCTTGCTCATCCCGCGCGGCTTCACCTCGGTGCGCGCAACGATCGGTGACCGGGCGATCCGCTTCGTCAACACCCACCTGGAGGCCTTCTCGCCGCTCGTGCAGGTCCCCCAGGCTCAGCAGCTCATCGGCATGCTGGCAGGCGAGGTGCTCCCGACCGCGGTCGTAGGCGACCTCAACTCCGAAGCGGACGGCAGCACGACGCCCTCCTACGGCCTGATCACGGCAGCCGGCTTCGAGGACGTCTGGCCACCGCGTGGACAGGGTGAGACATGCTGCCACACGCCGGACCTGATGAACCACCCGTCTCACTTCGACCAGCGGATCGACTTCATCCTGCTGCGGGATTTCGGCATCGGGCCGGGCGGGATCGCCGGTTCGACGCAGAGTTGGCTGACCGGCGTGCGGCCCTCGGAACGCACGGACTCGGGCCTCTGGCCGTCCGATCACGCAGGAATCTTCACGAGCGTGCGCTAGGGTCTTCCGATGAGACACCTGTTGCTTGGAGTGGGGTTCGTCGTTCTCTGGGTGACCACCGCTTCCGCCCAGCAACCCCTCCTGGTCGGAGACCGGCTGCGGGCGACGTATCTGCCGGATCCTTCCAACTCGGAGCGGAAGGGCACCGTAACCGGGGAGTACGTGGGGCTGGGGCCCAGCGCACTGCGGCTCTCGATGCTACCAGGCGGTCAGCAGGTCCAGGAAGTCGATCTGGACGAGATGCTGCGTCTCGAGAGGTCCCGCCCGCGCACCGTCGGCGAGGGGGCCGGGCGAGGAGCACTTTGGGGCGCCCTGGCCGGGACGCTGGTCGGGCTCGGCATCATAGCCCAGTGCTCGAGCGATGACTTCTTCCAGTGCGATGGAAGCGCCTTTCTCGTCGGCCCGGCGATCTTCGGGGGGATTGGCGCAGGCGCCGGGGCCGTGATCGGGATGGCGGCGCGTGGAACGAAATGGGAGGAGATCCCCGTGCCCGAGGTGCGCTGAGGGGGGGCCCGTTGGCCAAAGGGGAGGGGCGGCGCCCAAACGGCGCCTCACCAAAGCGCCGACCCTCCCGACGGCCGTTGAACGGACGAGGCTCAGGCCCTGACCCGTTCGATCAGGAACCCGGAATGACGAAGCCCACTTTGCGCTTGACTTCCTGCACCTTGGGCTCGGCGACATCGGCGGCGTGAGCCGCACCCGCCCTGAGGATGACATCCAGCTCCGAGGGATCCGACATGAACGTCCGGTAGCGCTCACGAACCGGCCGCAATGCCTCGATCACGACCTCGGCGACTTCGCTCTTCAGGGCGCCGTATCCCTTGTTCGCGAAGGTGGCTTCGATCGTCGGGCGATCGATACCGGTCAGCAGCTCGTAGATCTCGAGCAGGTTGTTGACCCCGGCCTTCTCGGGTGCGTCGCTGAAGACGATCTCGCGACCACTGTCGGTGACCGCCCGCGTGATGGTCGCGCGGATCTCGTCCGGCTCGTCGTTCAGGCGCACCGCATGACCACGGATGTGCGATTCCCGCTTGCTCATCTTCCTGGTCGGATCGTCAAACGCCCGGATTCGGGCCCCGCTCTCCGGGATGACCGCCCTTGGGAGCACGAACGTATCGCCGTACAGGTGGTTGAAGCGCTGGGCGATGTCGCGTGCCAGCTCGACATGCTGCCTCTGGTCCTCACCGACCGGAACCTCGTCCGCGTCATAGAGGAGGATATCGGCCGCCTGGAGCACGGGGTAGGCCAGAAGCCCGGTGCCGACGCTGCCGCGTTCAGAGGACCGGGTCTTGAACTGCGTCATCCTCTCCAGCCACCCGACGGGGGTCACACAACTCAGAATCCAGCAACATTCGGCATGTGCCCGCACGTGGCTCTGCACGAAGATCGTGCTCTTCGAAGGGTCGAGGCCCGCCGCCAGGTAGATGGCCGCCGACTGGTGGATCTCGCGATGCAGCGTGTCGGGTTCCGGCAGCTCGGTGATCGCGTGCATGTCCACGACGCAGAAGTAGTTCTCCTTCGCATCCTGCTGAAGCACCCAGCGGCGGAGCGCGCCGAGATAGTTGCCCAGGTGCAACGTTCCGGAGGGCTGGATGCCCGAGAAGACGCGGACCCGGCGCCGACCGGCCGGGTCGATGCCACTCGCCGCCTCCGCCGAGGATGCCACTTCTTCAGGTGTCATTTGGCGGGATCCTCGGAACCCGGCCGATTCACACAATGCTCCGTGAACAGCTGCCAGTGCCCCTCTAGCCAGACCCAGGTCTGGCCGCAGGTCTGGTCGTCGTCCACGGTGTTGCCTCGGTACTCTCCGCGCCCTTCCCATCGGCTGGTTACGCGGGCCACCGGCCCGGCGATCCTGACGTCGACATCGGAACGAGCGACGTGCGTCAGATGATAGGTGGGATCCTGCAGGAACTCGAGGGTCTCCAGTCGCGGGCTCAGACGGCCGGTGGAAGTGACATACGCGTAGTCCGACGCCAGCAGGGAGGCGACGCGGGCGGAATCCTTGGCCTGCCACGCCGAGTCGAAGGCGGCGACCAGTCCCCGGAGGTGGGCCTCGTCCGCTTGCTCGGCTGGGGGCAGGGAGCTGGACCCGCAGGCGAGGGCCACGCCGAGGGCCACGGCTGGAAGGGTCACGATCCGTCGTCGCTCGGTCAACCACTCACCTGCATGCAGCGTCATGGTACACTCGATGGCCGCTCAAGGTAAGCTCGACTCCGGCATGCGGCGACGGCCTAAACGAGCGAGAAGAGCTCCGCTTCCGCATCCCGAAGCGCTGAGTCCTTGCCGTGCTTGAAGTCAAGGAAGGCCTCATGAAAGCGGATGGCTCTGATTCGGCCGCGCGCGCAGAACACGAGGGCCAGGGGGTTGAACTCGCGATCTCCGGCGAACCGGCGGAAGAAACGGGCCTCCCAGGGCGAGTCGGAAGCCCAGTGCCGACGCTCCGACCAGTTGAGGACGACCGCGCGCCCTCTGATCCGGGGGAGAAGGTTCTCCTCGATGTACGGCTGCCAGCTGGGGCTCTCCGAGTATACGAAGAGGACGGGCCGTCCTTGGGCGGCATGAGCGCGCCAGAACCAGATTCGTAGAAGGGCACCCCAGACAAGGAACCAGAGCAGATATGCGGCTACGTAGACGAGAAGCAGCGGGAGTAAGAGTATCCCGAGCGCCACGATGCCGATTGTCTTGAGTCGATTCATGCTGGCCTAGCAGGGTGCCTGTCGGGTCGAAAACGCCAGCTCCAGCACCTGCTCGAAATTCATCTCCCGTCCGGTTCGCCGGAGACGCTCGATCCCGGAGTCATCCATCAGCGATCGGATCTCGACCACGGCGCGCTCGTACTCGGCCTGGTCGACCGGCGCCAGCCGGATCTCGCCGGCCTCGCTCATCGGATCCACCGCACCCATGAGGATCAGCGCCCGCTCGAGGGCCCCTTCCCTCACGTCCAGGGCCGCGAGACCGAGCAGGCAGATGGCCGCCCTGCGTCGATTGCCCAGTTCGACGAGGAGGTTCAGCGCCTCCTGGTACCGGCGGCGCGCCTCCTCGAGGTCCCCCTGGTACCGGGCCACGTGGGCGGAGGCGAGGCGGAGGTAGGCGAGCCCGGGCTTGCTGTCCAGCTCCCGACAGACCGCCAGCCCCCGGTCGAGCAGCGACGACGCCCGATCGAAGTCTCCGGTGTGGCGCGCGACCTCGCTCAGGCCGTAAAGAGCCCATGCCAATCCGTTCCGGTCGCCGTGGGAACGACTCATGTCGAGCGCCTGGCCGTACAGCTCCTCCGCACGCTGGTAGTCCCGCACGTGGAGGGCCATCTTCGCCAGCCCGCGGAGCGCGGCCGTGACATCCGCCTGGCTATCCAGGTCGCGCCCGAGTGCGAGCGACTCGTCGAGCAGCTCGATCGCCCGTTCGTACTCTCCACGACGGCTGAGCGCGAATGCCATGCTCCTCAGGACCTGCGTGACCTGATGCACGCCGAGGTGCTCACGCTCCGCTCCGAGAGCCTCCTGGTAGAGCGTCATGGCGCGCCCGTGCTCCCCATCCATCGAGGCGATCGCCCCGCGGGCGACCAGCAGGTTCGCCTGCAGGGGAGCCGGAAGCAGGCTGCGCCGGGCGAGGGCCTGGTCGAGCCGCCAGCGCATCTCGGAGAAGTGACCCCGGAGCCACAGGAACCACCAGAGGGCGCTCCCCAGGCGCACCGCGATCTCGACCTCCCCCCACTCGAGCGCCCAGTCGAGGACCGCCTGGATGTTGGCGAACTCGGGCTCCAGCCGATCGAGCCAGTACCCCTGACGGTCCGTGGCGAGGCCTGATTCCGCGCGCTCGGCCAATCCGAGGAAGTAGACGGCGTGAGCCCTCTGGAGGGTGGCGAGCTCGCCTGCCTCGACCAGCAGCTGCCTTCCGTACTCGTGGATCGTGTCCAGCATCTCGAAGCGCGGCTCGTCGTCGGCGGCCGGCACTTGCCGCAGGAGGCTGTTGTCGACCAGCGCCGCGAGTTCGTCCAGAACGGCGTCCTCCCCCTCCGGCTCCGGGTAGCACACGACGCGGACCGCCTCCAGCGAGCAGCCTCCGACGAAGACGCAGAGATGCCGGAACAATCGTCTCTGGGGCTCCGCCAGCAGGTCATAGCTCCAGTCGAAGGTCCGGCGCAGGGTCTGCTGCCGTTCGGGGAGGTCGCGAGGACCACCTCTGAGGAAAACGAACCGCTGGTCCAGGCGTGACAGGATCATGGAAGGCTCCAGCAGGCGGACCCGCGCAGCGGCCAGCTCGATGGCCAGAGGAAGGCCATCCAGTCCCGCGCAGATCCCGGCCACGGCCCGCCGGTTCTCATCGGTCAGCTCGAAAGCGGGATCGACGGCGCGCGCCCGCTGCACGAACAGATCGATCGCCCCGTACTCGAGAAGCTCCGGGACCTCCGGCATCGCGTTCGGATCGGGAGCGTGGAGCGGAGGCACGGGGAAGACCCGCTCGCCACGGAGCTGCAGGACCGCGCGGCTCGTCACGAGCACCTTGAGGGCCTCGGTCCCTCCGAGAAGGGTCGCCACCATATCGGCGGCGGGCTGCACCGTCTCGAATCCGTCAAGCACCAGGAGGCAGCGGCGGCGACCGAAATGAGAAAGCAGGGTGCCCATCACGTCCGCGCCCGTTTCCTGGGCGACGCCCACCGTCCGGGCGATCGTGACGTCCACGAGTCCGGCGTCGCGGAGCGTGCCAAGGTTGACGAAGAAGACGCCGTCCGGAAATCGTGCCGCGATCTCACCCGCCACGTGAATGGCGAGCCTGGTCTTTCCCACCCCCCCGGGTCCGGTGAGGGTGACCAGGCGGATCGAGGGATCCTCGATCAACCGTCGTAGGGCGGCGGTCTCGCCCGCGCGGCCGACGAGGGGGGTCGGCTGCCAGGGGAGCTGCCGTGGCGCATGCTCCTCGCGCGGAGGCAGAGGTCTGGGCGCCTGCCGGAGCCGCTCGGCAAAAGCCTCGACCTCGATGTCCGGCTCGGCCTCGAACTCGGTCCGCAGCAAGACCGCGAACTCCTCGGCCAGCGCGAGCGCGGCGGCACGCTCGCCGTTCTCTTCGAGAGCCTCCATGAGACCGATCACCGCGCGGGAGCTGGAAGGATCGAGATCGACCAGCCTTCGCCACAGCTCGACCGAGGCGTTCCGGTCACCCCGCTCGGCGGCCTTGACCGCCAGCTGCTCCAGCGCCGCCGCGTAGTGCAGCTCGAATCGTTCCCGCTGCCGGTCGAGCCAATGCTCGAAGTCGGGCGCTTCGGAGACGTGAAAGCCCTCCAGGAAGGGCCCCCCGTAGAGCTCGACCGCATCGTCCGGCCGCCCCGCCTCGAAGGCCGCTTCGAAGGCCGCGGCGTCACACCATAAGGCCTCCGGATCGATTCCGACGTCCACGTTCCCGCGGCTCTGAAGGACGTCGGTTCCCAGGTGGGACCTCAGGAAGTGGAGCGTCTTGTTGAGGGAGTTTCGGGCCCGCTTCTCCGCAAGATCGGGCCAGAGGAGCGCCAGGAGCGAGTCCCGGCGGTGGAAGCCTCTGGGTTGCGCGACCGCGAGGTAGACCAGGAGCGCTAGCCGCTTCGGCTGGTGGACGACGGCGTCGACATCGGCCCCGTCGCCCCCGCGAAGGGCGACGCGACCGAGTGTCCGGAGCTCGATCCTATGGTTTGGATCGGTCGTAAGGGGCCTCCCTCGGCCTGTCGTCAGTTGCGCCGACACGATACAACGGGGGATTCCCCTGGCGCACCCTTGGTCACATCCGAGCGAGGGAACCGCCGAGTCCGAGCCAGGGAACCGGGGCCCGGTATCCTGCCCCCGTGAGCCGCTCACTCGACCTCGTGGCCCGAAGGTGCAAGGACTCGGAGCCTCCTGAGGGCAGGCCCCCTGTCGGCATCGCCGGCGTGACCTACCGGCTGCCCGGGACGGTCCGCGGCCTGGGAGAGCTTCAGGCCGCCGGCGAGCTGCGGAGCCCCCCCGAGACCCTGGCTCGCTTCGGGTTCCGTCAGGTGTACGTCGCCGAGACCGAGACGCCGTTCGACATGGCGATGGGGGCGGTCGAGGATCTCCTCAGCGAGACGGGTACGGATCCCGAGGAGATCGGGGCCGTGATCTACGCCGGCGCCCTGGCGTCGAGCTCGACCCTGGCCGCAGAGCCCGCCGCGGTTCAGGGGGCCGCGCTCGATCCGTCCGGGGTCATGGAGCTCTTCCGCTACCCCGTTTCGCGGATCCAGGCGGAGCTCGGGATGGTGCGCGCCACGGCGATCGGCGTGAACCAGCAGGCCTGTGCCTCTGTGTTCACGGCGATCCGTATGGGACGTGACATGCTTCTGGCGGAGCCCGATCTGGGCCCGGTCCTGTGCGTGGCGGCCGACAGGTTCCCGCCTGACGCCACACGCGAGATGATCTACAACGTCGTGTCCGACGCCGGCTGCGCGGTGCTGCTGAGGCGTGGCTGGCCGAGCGACCGGATCGTGGCCTGCGGGCACGTCACCAAGGGGGCCTTGTGGGACACGGCCGCGATGACGAACGAGATCGTCGCCGCCTACTTCCCCACGGCGCGGACGCTGATCCACGACACGGTGGCCCGGGCGGGGCTCGAACTGGATGACGTCGCGTGGATCATCCCCCACAACGTCTCGCTCCGGAGCTGGGAGATCCTCCTCGGGCTCCTCGAGTTCCCGATGGAAAGGCTATTCGCGGACAACATCGCCCGGGTGGGGCACACGATCGCCTCCGACGGCGTCTTGAATCTGCGCGACCTCCTCGACTCGGGACGGGTCCGGGAGGGCGACCGGCTGCTCCTCTTCACGTTCGGCTTCGGGCTGAACTGGAGCTGCCTCCTGCTGGAGCACTGATGACGATGGACGGGACGATCCTGGTGACCGGAGGCACGGGCACGGTCGGTCGCGAGCTGGTGAGGCGCCTGGCTGCGGAACCCACCGGGCAGCGGATCGCGGTCCTGTCCCGCGCCGCGGGAAGGGCCACCGGGAGGCTGGAGCCCGACGTCGCGTTCGTTCAGGGCGACCTGCGGGCGGGGCCCGGGCTGGGTCTCTCCGCCGACATCCGCGCCGACCTGGCGGCCGAAGTGACCGAGGTCATCCACTGCGCGGCGGAGACCCGGTTCTCGCTGCCGATCGAGGAAGTCCGCGCGGTGAACGTCGCCGGGACGCGGGATCTCCTCGAGTTCGCGGCCGATTGTCGCCGGCTGCGCAAGGTCGGCTGCTTCAGCACCGTCTACGTCGCCGGTCGACGGACGGGCCGGTTCACAGAAGACGACCTGGCGGACGACGGTGCGGGGTTCGCCAACACCTACGAGCTCTCCAAGAGCGAGATGGAGCGGGAGGTGCGAGGCCGGATGGCCGATCTCCCGGTGGCCATATACCGGCTGAGTACCGTGATCGGGGACTCGGTCACGGGGGCGGTGACGGGGTGGAACGCCTTTCACCATGCCTTGAGGCTCCTCTATCACGGCCTGGCCCCGATGGTGCCCGGGAACCCGGCGACCCCGGTGGATCTCGTTTCGGTGAATTACGTGGCCGACGCCTCCCACTGGCTCTTCCGGCAGCGGTTCGAGGCGGGCCGGACCTACCACCTGTGCTCGGGTCCGGAGAGGTCCGGCACGCTGGCCGAGCTGATCGATGCGGTCATCGATGCCTTCCGTCTCGTTCGTCCCGGCTGGCGTCGCCGCGCGATCGAGAGGCCGGCGGTCGTCGATGCCGCCACCTACGAGCTCTTCGTTCGGTCGGTGGAGGAGACGGGGAACGAGGTCCTGATCGGGGCCGCCAGGGTGGTCCAGAGCTTCGCGACCCAGCTCGCCTTTCCGAAACAGTTCGACGACGCCCATGCCGCGGCCCTGCTGGAGGGGAGCGGGTACCGCCCGGTCCCGACGATCGAGTTCCTGCCGAAGGTGGTCCGCACGTGCGTGGAAACCGAATGGGGGGCCAGGGCGGGATGAATCGGAAGGAGCTCGAGAAACGTCTCGTGGATTTCGTGAACGGGATCCTCTCCGAGGCCGATCCGCAGCTGCGGGTCGGGCCGGACACCGCTCTCTTCGAGGAGGGCGTGATCGACTCGCTCAGGATCCTCGATCTGATCGCCTGCGTGGAAGAGCTCACCGGGAGAAAGGTGCCGGATGCGCAGGTCCGGCTGGCCAACTTCCGCTCGGTGCGCGTGATCGCCGCCGCCTTCGGGGACGGGAGGGCGGACCGGCTCGGCAGGACCGCTGAAACGAGCGCAGCCGGGCCGGCTCTTCACGTCTTCGAGAGGCGGTCCGGACGAGGGAAGTTCACGCGGGTCCTGGACGAGCTCGAAGCCCGGGGCCAGGGGGTTCTCGCGGAGCCCGGCCGGATGGCGTTCACCGGCCGGCCCCTCCAGCTCCTCGGGCGCTTCGACGCGATCATGCTCGGATGGGCCGAGGAGCTTGGCGCGGAGACCGAGGATTGGCCGGTCCGCCTTCCCGTGAAGACGCTGGCGCGGGCCGGCTGTGCCGTGGATCCGGAAACCGCACGGGAGATCGTGCCCCCCGCCGTCTGCTATCACGCCTATCCCCGCCGCCAGGGCCGGCGCTTGGCGAGCGCCCCGCTCCTCTTGACCGGCCGGGGCCCCTGCCACCGGAGCGAGTCGAGCCTCGATCCCTCCCAGGGGCGTCTCCGGGACTTCGAGATGCGGGAGATCGTGATGATCGGTTCGCGTACCGACGTCGAGCGATTTCGCCAGCGGATGATCGCTCGGGTCAAGGACCTCGTCACGGACCTCGACCTCGAGGGCCGGATCGAGACGGCCAACGACCCTTTCTTCCTCGGTGGAGGTCCTGTCGCGCCGGCCACGGACTCTCAGCCGAGAGGGAGATGGCTGATGCAGCGGGTCCTGCCCCTCAAGTACGAGCTCCGCCTCGCTCTGGATCGCGATCGCACCTGCGCGGTCGCCTCCTTCAACCATCACCTGGCCCACTTCGGGCGGCGGTTCGACATCCGCCTTCCGTCGGGGGTGATCGCCCACACGGGGTGCGTCGCGTTCGGTCTGGAGCGATGGGTCCTGGCGTTTCTGGCCCAGCACGGCATCGATGAGCATGCGTGGCCGGCGGCCGTGGGGCGGGAGACGAGACATGCGCGCATCGCCTGAGCCCGGGTCGGCGTCCGGTCCGTGGGTCAACCGGACCCGCACTTCGCGTTCGATCCCCAGGCGGCTCGTCCGCGAGGGGAAGCTCCATCTCGTCCCGCTGTACGTGTTGATGCGGACGAGCGAGCTGGCCCGCGAAGGGATCGAGAACTCCGGGAGCTATCGCTTCGCGGATCACGTGTATCGGGGCCGACCGGAAGGCTCGCTCGGCGTGGGGCGTCTACTGGACGGCGCCTTGCTCCGCCTTCGAGCCGCCCGGTCTATGCGGAGCCGATATCTCCATTCCCGGGCTGGGATCCTGGCCGCCGCGGGTCGTCAACCCCCTGGGGCGCCGTTCCGCGTCCTCTCGGTGCCGTGCGGGATCGCGCGGGAGCTCATCGAGGCCGCGGAGATCCTGCGGGCCGAGGATCCAGCGCTCTACCGCCGGGCCGTCTTCTTCGGCATCGATCTGGATCCCCGACCCCTCGAGATCTCCGGCAGGATGGCGGGAGGCAGGGGCGAGTTCCAGTTCCTTCGGGCCGATGCGCTGGATCCGAGCGCCTATCCCCGCGGTCTCGACATCATCGTCTCGACGGGCTTTGGCGAGTTTCTGTCCGACGACGAGCTGGTCCGTTTCTACGGACTGTGCCGCGACGCGCTCCGTGAAGGCGGGTCTCTCGTGACCTCCGGGACCCGGCGCGATCGGTTGTCCGAGTACCTGATGCGCGAGCTGGCCGAGCTCACGGCGCGCTACCGGGAGCCGGCGGAGATGGTCGAGATGCTCCGCCGGGCGGGGCTCCAGGTCGTCTCGGCACGGCCGGACGAGGTGGGACTCCAGACCCTGCTGGCGGCGCGGTGGGGAGGTGAAGAAACCGAAGACTCAGATGGAGGTGGATCATGATGTACGAGGAGCATCTGGCCGCGGCCGAGCGGAGCGCCTGGCCGCTGGAATCCGCGATCGGCTGGGATCGGATCGATCGCGAGGTCGCATGGTCGGAGCCCGAGATCCTGGCGGCGCTCCACGACGCCGCCCTGATCGAGGGATACCTGCCGCTCTTCGTCCCGCGGCTCATGCTGATCCTGTGGGAGGACGTGGACGCAACGGCTGTCCTGAGCGTCGAGCTCTTCGACGGGCTCAAGCACTTCACCGCGCTCAAGCGCTACCTCGATCGGGTCGGGTATGCGAGCGCCCTCGACATCGAGGCGGGCCTGGTCCGCGCCCGCCGGGCCGCCGTGGACATTCCCTATGAATCCTCGGATGTCCTGGCCCACCTGACGAACTTCATGTGCTCGGAGCTCCTTGCCGCGCGCTTCTTCCGACGGCTCGGCCGGCGGACCCGGGAGCCGGAGCTGGAGAAGCTCATGACCTACATGTCGCGGGACGAGTCCCGGCATTGCGCCGGAGCCGGCGCCCTCCTTCAGAAGCGGGTCCAGGCGGACCCGTCCGCCGCTGAGAAGATCCTCTCGGCGGCCGAGCGCTTCCGGCACTACGGGGCCGATGTCGTCGAGGTGCCGGTGGCCGAGGAGAACGACTTCGCTTCGATACTGGCCGTCAACCGCAAGGTCCGACAGGTCTGCGGGACGGCCCCTACCGACCACCTGAAGGAGGCGATGCGACATGCTGCGCGTTGACGATCATGCGAGACGGATGGAGATCGACGAGAACGAGCTCTGGATCCTGAGCTACTACCGCGAGTCGGAGCTGGCCGGAGCCCTCGTCATGGGCCGTCTGGCGCGACTCACCGACGATGACGACCTGAGGGTGAACCTGACCGAACATTGCGCCGAAGAGGCGCAACATGCCTGGCTGTGGACTCAGACCATCCTCGAGGTCGGCGGAACGCCGCTCAAGGTGTCGGAGACCTACCAGACCCGGTACTACGCCGAGACCGGTCAGCCGACGACGGTGATCGAGGTGCTTGCCCTGACGCAGGTGTTCGAGAGGCGGGTCATGAAGCACTTCCGCCACCATTTGAGCCGGCCCGGCACCCACCCCGCGGTCGCCAGGACCCTCCGGAAGATGATCGCGGACGAGGCCGGGCACATCGGATGGGTCAAGCGCCGCCTGGACCGGTGTGCGGACCAGACGGGACGACGGGTCGTCGCCGAGACCCTGCGGCGGTTCGTTGAAGTCGACCGCAAGGTGTACACCGAGCTCCTCGAGTACCGGGATCGCTTCCATGAGCTGGTGGACCCGCGGCGTTGCGTGACGCCCGGCGCGAACGGAACGGCGACCCGTGCCGCCATCGAGCGGAAGACGAAGGAGATCGTCGCCCGGACTCTGGGGGTCGCCGCGGACGATCTGGAACCCACCACCCCCTTGTCCATGCTGGGAATGGATTCGCTCCAGCTGATCGCGATGATCGCGGCAATCGAGGACGCGTGCCGCGTCGAAATCTCCCCGGCCGAAGCAGCGGGATTGTTCACCCTGGCCGACGTCATCGAGAAGGTGACGGAGCTGGTCACGAGTTCCTGACGTCGCGGCGAGGGATCAGGCCACCCCAACTCCCCTCGGGTGCCGGCTGCACGAAGGGCCGGAGTTCGATCCACGACAAGTTCGGATGCTCGTGGTGGACGCGGTGCATCGAGAGGCCCAGGGACAGCCAGTAGATGAGGTGACCGTAATAGTCGTGCGACCTGGTGGCCGAGGGACCGACGGAGTGGCCTTCGTGGGTCTTCAGCGCGAACGGGTACCACAGGAGGATCGATACCAGCACCAGGGCGGGGAGTGTCCCCGCCAGGAGGCGCGCCGGCCCCACCGCTAGGAGCACCAGCCCGAAGACACCCGCGATCGCGGCGTAGTCCGAGAGCAGCTCGTGCCGGTGACGCCTACCCACCAGGTCCCGGCGCTTCAGCCAGAAGTACCACTGGTGTGACATTGCAACCGCCCTGAACGGGATCTCGATCGCCCGCCGCGGCACCAGGAAGTAGTCGGGGTCCTTGTCCGGCTCGTTCGTGTGCGCGTGATGCAGATGGTGGGTCTTCCGGAAGTTGGCGAACGGGACCATGCTCGGGATCAGGGCGATACGTCCCCACGCGAAGTTGGCACTCTTCGTCCGCCCGAGATGGCCGTGGACCCCTTCGTGCGCCATGACCGTCCCCAGGAACACCAGGTAGGTCCGGAGGACGATGTCCAGGCCGTAGAGCCAGAGGTTGGGAGGGATCCAAAGCAGGCTGCCGAGCGAGCCCGCCACGACGATACAGATCACCGAGCGACTCACCAGATAGGTGTGCCGCCTGTTGCTCTTCCACTGAGCGCCCATGGCTACCTCTCCCTCGAAGATTCCGGGTCACATTTGGACTCGGCTCCAAGGGTAGAGGGTGGGTCTTCCCTGACTCTGCTCCGCGAGTTCCCTGGCTTTATGCCGAGTTCTCGAGGTCGCGGTTGCCGTCGACAAACTTTGCGTTGAATCTGAATGCGTGGATAACCCAGCCGTGCGGAGCGGGCTTCAAGCGAAAGTCATAGCTGCCCACGAAGCGACGCACATTGTCTCCGCTTCCCGTGGTCCTGTAGTGCAGGGCGATCCCGTAGCAGAAGGCCGTCGCTTCGTCGTCTCCTATGGAGATCTGCAAATTGCCGATCTGGTGGTGCACGTGCTCAAGGGGCTTGAGCCCCTCATCCCACGCGTCGGTGATCTGCTTTGGACTCAGGTCCGCGACGGCGCCGCCCGTCAACGATGTCATGTCGAAATGGACGGATTTGGCGAAGCAGGCACGCACCTTGGGCCAGTCACGTTGGTCGGTGCTGATGAAGAGCTGATGGATGCAGTCGGTGATCCGATCCTTCGCGGCGAGAGTGGCAAGGTCAGTCATGCTGTTCGCGCTCCTGTCGCAAACCCGAAGGAGTCAATGCTGAAATAGAAGATGGCCACGTCGGAGCCCGGATACCAACAGGCACTATCGCGCCGGAGCGGACGGCATCGCGGGCCG
>DATEDS010000277.1:0-2395 GCA_035281565.1 Gemmatimonadota bacterium | reverse complement strand
TCGCGAGCACCGCGTATCCTGCGTGGTCACAGAGCTTCCGCTTTCCCGACGCGGTCGAGGTGGAGCCGGGCGACACAGTCTACTTCGACCACACCGGCGACTGGGTGACGCCCCCCAATCGGTATCCCGCGCAATCGGGGGTCATCTACCGGTTCGTTTGCCCGGCCGCGAACCAGACCGGGAACGTGTGGGGGACGGACGTCTATACCGACGACTCGTCGATCTGCGAGGCCGCGGTGCACGCCGGCGTGATCGGCCGCGAGGGGGGGACGGTCCACTACGAGCGGCTCGGCGGGCAGCAGTCGTTCCGGGGCAGTATCCGGAACGGCGTGCAGTCGTCGGACTACGGCGCCTGGCCGGGCAGCTTCCGCTTCGTCGAGCCCGAGGAGCAGGACGATGCGCCGGGTACCCCCGACGCGTGAAACGAGGCGACGCGCGATCTAGCTCCGGCGACCCTCGCCGGGGCCTTTGCGATCGATCGACTTGGTAGGCGGTGCGGGGGCCGGCGGCTCCACCGGGACGCGCGGCATGAGGGGCGCGTCGCTGCCGACCCAGTCGAGGCGGCCCGAAGGATACGTCCCCAGGACCCGTGCGAACCCCGCCCGGCGGAGGAGCCCCGCCAGCGCCCCCTCGCCGGGCGGCTCGTCGGGAGATCCCAGGAAGTCCAGGTAGAACAGGTACTCGAACGGCTTTCCGCGCACCGGGCGGGACTCGATCCGCGTGAGATCGAGCCCGCGGCTCGCGAATTCGCCGAGCGCGTCGTAGAGGCTCCCGGGGGCGTTGGCGACGTAGAACACGACCGAGGTCTTCGTGGGCCCCACCTGGTCCGGAGCGAACCGCTTCTCGATCCCGTCGAGCTCGGCGTCCGCGAGGGTCAGGAGGAAGAAGCGCGTGTAGTTGGCCGGATCGTCCTCGAGTGCCTCGGCCACCACCTTCGCGCCATAGTGCTTGGCTGCCGCCTTTCCAGCGATCGCAGCCGCGCCCGGCTCCCGATTCCTGACGAGATCG
This sequence comes from Gemmatimonadota bacterium, assembly GCA_035281565.1. GTDB lineage: Bacteria > Gemmatimonadota > Gemmatimonadetes > JACCXV01 > JAHWKZ01 > DASRVA01. The sequence goes on along the minus strand of DATEDS010000277.1, from coordinate 1,387 downwards.
TATACGCTCCCGGCGGTGTCCCAGGTGGAGACCGTTTCCAGCGCCGGGTGCTCGCGAAAGAACTCCTGGCACTGGTCGAGCGCGATCGGATGGGAGTAGACCCGCCGGATGTCCTCGAGGTACGTCCCCACCGGGGCGATCAGGCAGTGCGAGACCCGGAGGTACACCTCGCCGCGGACGACCAGGCCGTACTGGAGCAGGAGGTCGTAGTTCTGATAGATCGATCCCACCAGCGAGTTTTCCATCGGCGCCAGGCACGCGTGCGCGCGGTGCCGCGCCACCGAGGAGAACATGTGCGGGAAGTCCCGCGCGGAAACGGTCTTGATACGGCGGCCCCCGAGGAGCTGATGGGCAGCTTCCTCGCTGAACGCGCCGCGCTCGCCCTGGATCGCGATCCGCAGAGGTCGTGGTAGGGCCATGCCGGTGGAGAGTGTGTCGATCCGCCGTCGCGCGCGTCAAGGAATCTTCCTCGGTCACATTCGTCCTGCGGAATCGTCATATTGCGATCACAATTATCGCGTATCCTCGTCGCACGATGAGAAGAAAGCCGCAAATGTGAGGACAAGGAGCATTCGATGATCCGAGGAATCATCCCCGTCCTGCTGGCTGTTGCGGCTGCCGGGGTCGTGTCCCCGGCGGACGTCCGATCGCAGGTCGTGCACGCCAAGGGAATCGACAGCCTGCATGTCAAGGCGAACGTGCAGGTCCAGTTCAACACCACGTCCGTCGACGACGAGCCGAGCTCGGAATGGCTCATGCGGAGGGCGCGCTTGGGACTGCGCGGCTGGATCGCGGGCTGGATCCGCGGCGATGTCGAGGGGGACTTCGGCCGGGGCGGCGCGCGGCTGACCGACGGCTACCTCACGCTGGCCTTCGCACCCGTGTTCACGCTCCGCGCCGGCCAGTACAAGAAGCCCTACAACGCGCACGAGCTGGTCTCGAGCCGCGAGCTCCTGGTCGCCGAGCGGGACGGCTCCCCCCGGGGGACCGGCGGACCGACGCCCGACGGGCTTGTCGACGACCTCGGATTCTCGAACCGCGACATCGGCCTCGAGTGGGACGGCCGGCGCGAGCGTCTCGGATGGGCGGCCGGCGCCTGGAACGGCTCGGGCGACAACGAGACCGAGGACGACGACGGCAAGCAGGTCGGCGCGCGGTTGAACGTCGAGGTCGTTCCCGGGTGGACCGCGAGCGGCGCCTGGACCGGCAAGCGGATCAGCGAGCCCCCGAACGCGGACGATGCGGCCTGGTTCGACGCGATCGAGCTGGCGGTGATCGGCGGAGAATACCAGGAGCCGGGGTGGAAGGCGTTCGGCCAGGTGATGGTGGGCGACAACTGGGACCCCGACCTGGGCGGCGGCGACGACGCGTCGTTCCTCGCTCTGCA
>DATEDS010000276.1:0-5583 GCA_035281565.1 Gemmatimonadota bacterium | reverse complement strand
ATCCGCTGGGAGCTCACCGGCGAGGCCGACGAGGTCGAGCGCATGACCTCCGGCGGTTCGCCTCCCTGAGGACGGTGCGCCGGCGGCCTACTCCGTCCGCTCGGCGTGGATCGAGGGCTCACCCAGGGCGTCGTACTCCACCGTGACCGCGTAGGTCCGGCCGCACGCCTCACACTCCTCGGCGAACTCCTGGACGGGGCGACCAGGATCGGGCTCGAGGAACAGGTCGTTATCCTCGCCGCAGTAGGGGCAGGGGAAGGTCGAGTCCCGGGTGGTCTGCCCCGGAGCGACAGGTGCCGGCTGGCCGAGCTCGTCCTCCGTCATCTCGTCCACGAGGTCGCGCGGCTCGAAATCCTCGTCATAGGGGTCTCTCGGGTTCGGCATGGCGATCCTCCTCTCGGAGGTGCTATCCCCGGCACCCGGTCAGGGTTCCGGGATCCCCGAGCGTGGCGTTTCGGTTGCCGCGTTGGAGCGGCGTCCCTATCTTCGTGATCCCGTTGGCGCGTCGCGAGATGCGGGCGCGCCCGACGCACTCCCCGGTAGCTCAGTTGGTAGAGCAGGTGGCTGTTAACCACCGTGTCGCTGGTTCGAGTCCGGCCCGGGGAGCCACTTTCCACACCAGGCACGGCGGGCAGTACCGACCCATGAAGCCGAGAGCGGTGGACTTCGTCTCCTACGGCGTGACGGACATGGACCGGTCCGAGGCGTTCTATCGGGACGTGCTCGGGCTGGACGTCGAGGTCCCGCGCGGAAAGCCGGGCACCCGCGCCGCCGGCTACATGGAGCTCGATGCCGGCGGGACGGCGATCTCGCTGACGGTCCTGCCGCAGCTCCACCCGAACGCGATCGTGGCGCTGGCGGTGGACGACGTCCACGCCGCGGTGGAGGAGTTGCGCGGCAAAGGCGTACCGATCTCGATGGAGCCGCTCGAGACCCCCGTCTGCTTCATGGCGGTCGTGGCGGACCCGGACGGAAACCAGATCCTGATCCACCAGCGGAAAGACGGTTCGTTCGGTTGAGGGCGGAGCACCGCGCCGGGCGAGTCGGGGGCGGACTCAGGCCTCGCGTAGATAGCCCCAGTTGTGCAGCCGGTCGTGGTCCTCGAACCAGCGGTCGCCGATGTCGGTCCGGTAGTACATGTTCGGGATCATGATGTTGCCGATCCGGTTGTAGGCCTGGGCCTGGGCCCGGCGCATGGTCTGGCCCATTCCCACCACGATCAGGACCACTCCCGAGGTCCCGGTCACCACCCACTCGCCGTTGACCAGCTTCACATCCTCGATGTGGACGCCGGCCGTGTCCGGCTTGCGGAAGATGATGACGCGCTCGTCCGAGTTGGCCTCGAACGTCTTGGGATCGTCGAACGGGAAGGGCGGCACCACGATCCGGACGCCGACCTGGAACCCGGAACGCGCCTTCAGCTCGATCTTCTCACCGCGCGCCATGGCGGCCAGGAGTTCGCCCATCGGGGTCGTCAGCCCCTCCTGCTGGATCGAGATCGTCGGGTAGCCGAAGCGCGCCGTGAACTCCAGCGGATAGATGCCCTGCGCGTTCACGATGCAGTTCAGGTCGATGTACCCGACGTACCCTTCCTCGCGAAGCTTCTCCTCCATCTTCTTCAACGTCTGGTTGAAGATCCGGTTCGGCTGGCTCCAGTACATGGCCGTTCCCATCTCGCCGGTCGACGGGCCGATGTTCCCGGGGAAGAGCTTCTTGTGCTCGAAGTTGACGTTGATCGGCGTCAGGAACTCGCTGCCGTTGAAGAACGCGCCGATCGCGATCTCGACCCCGCTCCGGCGCTGCTGGAGCTGGAAGGTGCGAACCCGGTCCGCGTAGACCTTCTTGTACGATTCGAGCACGTGGATCACGTCGGTGCCGTCCTCGTCCTCGCCCACGAACAGGAGCCGCTTGATGTTCTGGGCCTCGCCGCTCGGCTTGATCACGTACCGCACCGGGTTCGCCTTCACGTAGGCGATCGCGTCGTCGAAGGAGGAGTACTCCTCGAAAGGGATGATCGGGATCCCGAACCCCTTGAGCTCGTTCTGGCCGAAGGCCCGGTCGTCCTCCAGCCGGTCGGTGTACGGGGTCCCGCCGACGACCGCCTTTCCGGTCTTGCGGAGGCGATGGGCGTCCTCTCCCATTCCCAGCACGTCGTCGAACACGACCACGTCCGCCCATTCCGCGTCCGCCTTCCAGTCGGTGGACTTGGGGACGAAGCCGTCCCCGATCGTCCGCGCCGACTTCTTCTTGATGTAGTAACGCACCTCGTGGCCCTCCTTGACCACCTGCCAGGCGATGTCGGTGATGAGAGCGTCGAAGGACACGAACAGGAAACGGGTTCTGTCGCTCATGCCGCCTTCCGGTTTCGGGGCCACTTCTGAACCGAGCTCTGACGCCGGGGGCCGGCGACCGGCAGAAGCTAGTACAATAGTGTCCTCGTGATGCCGAACTTCCTCGTCATCGGCGCCGCCCGGTCGGGAACGACGTCGCTCCACAGCTATCTCGGCTCGCATCCGGAGATCTACATGAGCCCGGTGAAGGAGCCGAACTTCTTTGCCCAGGAAGGCGGGCATTTCGACTTCGGGGACTCCGCGCCCGGACGGCGGATCCGGACCCGGCTTTCGATCCTCGATTCGGAGAAGTACCACGCCCTCTTCCGCGGGGTGACGGACGAGAAGGCGATCGGTGAAGCCAGCCCGAGCTACATGGGGAGCCCCCGCGCGGCGGGACGCATTCAGCAGGCGATCCCCGGGGCACGGCTGATCGCCATCCTCCGTCACCCCGCGGAGCGTGCGTACGCGAACTACATGGGGCGGTTGCGGGACGGCAGGGAGCGAAACCTGGACCCCTTAGAAGCGATCGGAGGGGCGCTCTCGGGGCGGGGCCCCCGCTGGCGCTCGGAGGTCTACATCGACCAGGGCTTCTACCACGCGCGTCTGCAACCCTTCTATGAGCGGTTCGACCGCGAGCGGATCCGGGTCTGCCTCTTCGACGACTTCGTCCGCGATACAGACGCCGTCCTGCGTGACCTCTTTTCCTTCCTGGGCGTGGATCCGGAATTCGAGCCCGACACGTCCGTCGTCCACAACTCGACCGGCTGGATTCCCAATCCTCTGCTCCGGGTCGTCTGGACGAACGCGAAGCCCATCGGCGCTCGGCTGGGCACCCGGCTGCCGCGCCCGATCCACGCCGCCGCCTGGAGGCTCGTCCGGCGCAACCTCACCCGGCCCCCGCTCCCCACGGATCTCCGGGTCGCGTTGATCGAGCGGTACCGTCCGGACGTCCTCGAGCTGGAGAGGCTGCTCGGGCGCGACCTTTCCGACTGGCTGGTTTGAACCTGCGCGCGGCGGCGGACGGATCAGCCGACCGTTAGCTTGTGCTCGCGTGGAGACGCCCGCCCTCGCCGCCCTCCTCGTCCTGCTCATGATCCCCTGCCTGTTCCTGATCCCGCTGGGTCTTCCGGGCACATGGATCATGCTCGGCCTACTCGGACTGGCCGTCTGGGCCGGAGAGGTGGCGTGGTGGCTGTGGCTCGTCCTGATCCTGGTGGCGGCGGCGGCCGAGGTGGCCGAGTTCTTCATCGTGAGCCACACGAACCGGGCCTACGGCGGATCGCGCCGGGCCTTCTGGGGGGCGATCGTGGGCGGCGCGGTGGGGGTCTTCCTGGGTGTCCCCTTCCCGGTGCCGATCGTCGGTTCGCTGGTCGGCGGCCTGGTCGGGACGTTCGCCGGAGCCGCCCTGGTCACCTACCGGGAAACGCGCCTGGTCCGTTCCGCCGGTCGGGTCGCCTGGGGCACGCTGATCGGACGGGGCTTCGCGGCGGCGGCCAAGACCGCGGCCGGGGTCGTCGTTCTGGTCGTCGGCGCGACCTCGCTGGTCCTTCGATGACGCTCGACGCCGTGGTCTTCGATCTGGACGGCACCCTGGCCGACACGCTGGAGGACATCGCGGCGGCGATGAACTACGCGCTCGCCCGGCATGGACTGCCGCAGCATCCGGCCGACGAGTACCGGGACCTGGTCGGTGAGGGGGTCCGGCGGCTGGTCGAGCGGGCCCTGCCGCCGGACCGCTGCGATCTGCGGGAGATCGTGCTGGCCGACCTCGGGGCTCACTACGTCGAGCACATGCTGGATCGGACGCGGCCCTATCCCGGGGTTCCCGAAATGCTGGACGCCCTGGCGATCCCGGCCGCCGTCCTCAGCAACAAGCCCCAGGCCGCCACCACGTGGATGGTGGACCGGCTCTTCCGGGGCCACCGGTTCGCGGCGGTCCACGGAGGTCGGGACGACGTGCCCCTCAAGCCCGACCCTGCCCCGCTGCTGGCCATCGTCCGCGAGCTGGGGGTCGAGGCCGGCCGCACGGCGTACGTCGGCGACACGCGGACGGACATGGAGACGGCGGTGGCGGCCGGCGCCGTCCCGGTCGGCGTGGCGTGGGGGTTCCGGGACCGGGACGAGCTCCTCGAGCACGGCGCCCGGGCGGTGGTCGCGACCCCCGCCGAGCTGCTCGACCTGCTCGACGGGCGGCACCCTGGGTGAGTCCGATCCTGGCCGTCCTCCGCTTCCGGCGGGTCGAGGACCCCGAGCGCGGCCGGCCGCGCCCGCCCCACGCGGTGCCCGGACCGGTGTTCGCCCGTGCCCTGGCGTGGCTTCTCAGGAACGACTGGACGGTGCTCGACGCCGAGCGCCTGATCCGGGGCCTCGACGACCCGGACGCGCTCCCCGAGCGGTCGGCGCTGGTGACGATCGACGGACCCTACCGCTCGCTCATCCGGGACGCCCTGCCGACCTTGCGCGCGCACTCCCTGCCGGCGGTGCTGTTCGTGCCGGTCCATTTCATCGGCCGGGAGGCGGCGCTCGAGCCCTCGACCGTGCCGGCTCCCGTCTGCACGCTGAACGACCTGCGGTACCTGGAGAGCCAGGGGGTGTCGGTCCAGTCGCTGGGCGTGACGGGGCGGAGCTTCGACGCCCTCTCGGAGACCGAGCGCGAGTGGGAGGCGATGCGCTCCCGGCAGGCCCTGGAGGCCGCGCTTCAAGGGCCGATCGAGATGTTCGCCTTCCCGCGCGGCGATCCCGGACCGGAGCCCGTCGCGACGGGGCGGATGATCCTGCGCTGCGGGTACCGGGCGGCCTTCGCCTGCCGCGGCTCGGCGAACCGCCTTCGGGAGGCCGACCGCTTCCGGCTCGCCCGGGTCACCGTCGGGCCGACCACGGACCTGTCGGCGGCCCTGGGGGAGCGAGCCATTCGGCTCGCGCCGCCGTGACACGCGGTTGAGGGCCGAAGGGCGACCGGAGATGCCGGACGCGGCCCGCCCCGCCACGCTCGTGACCGGCGCTTCGAGCGGCATCGGCCGCGAGCTGGCCGACCTCTTCGCCGCCGACGGCCACGAGCTGGTGCTGGTGGCGCGGCGTGAGGGGCGTCTGCGGGTGACCGCGGCCGACCTGGAGTCCCGCCACGGGACACGGGCCCACGTCGTTCCGGCCGATCTGACCCGGCCCGACGCCGACGAGCGGATCGGGGACGCCGTGGAGCGACTGGGTCTCGTGATCGACCATCTCGTCAACAACGCCGGCTTCTCCGTCT
>DATEDS010000275.1:0-8036 GCA_035281565.1 Gemmatimonadota bacterium | reverse complement strand
ACTCCGCAAAGCCGCTTTCATGAGATCTCCTACGCCGGCCATCCCCAGGACATTCCCTCCCGCCCTAAGATCCAACTTCCGGATCCGCCCTCCTGGACGCAACCCTCGCGCCGGTCACCATTCATGGAGGTGGTATCCGATCGCGCGATACACCAGCCGGGCGACCACGAAATCCGGCGCGTGCAGGCCCTCGATCGGCGCCAGCTCCACCACGTCCATCCCCACCACCCGCTTCTCCTCGAACACATACCCCAGGAAGCGCATCGTCTCGTGCCAGTAGCCGCCTCCGGGCTCGGGCGTCCCGGTGGCCGGCACCAGGGATGGATCGAAGAAGTCGACGTCGAAGGTCAGGTACACCGTGTCGGTCAGGGCCGACAGGGCGGTGTCGATCCATTCGTCCCCGTGCGCGATCCGGTGAGACCAGAAGACCGGCAGATCGTGGGCGCGGATGAAGCGCATCTCCTCGGGGGAGACGGCTCGGATCCCGATCGGGACGGCGGGAACACCGAGGTCGTGGATCCGCCGCATCACCGAGGCGTGGGACCAGCGGCTTCCCATGTACTCCTCACGGAGGTCCGCGTGGGCGTCCAGCTGGAGCACCGAGAGGTCTTCGAACGCCTCGCGGGCGGCCCGGACGGGCGCGGTGGTCAGGCCGTGCTCGCCGCCCAGGAAGACCGGGAACTTGCCATCCGTGAAGATCTCCCGCGCCCGTTCCTCGAGCCGCGCCAGGAACGCCTCCGGATCGTCCAGCGGCGCGACTTCGGGAGCGGTGTGGATCCCCTTCTGCCAGGGTTCCTCCCCGAGCACCTCGTCGTAGAGCTCGACGTAGGCCGAGGCTTCGAGAATGGCGGCCGGGCCGCCGGCCGTACCGCCTCCGTAGGAGACCGTCCGCTCGTACGGGACCGGCACCACGACGACCGCCGCGTCGGCGTAGGCCGCCGGCGTCTCCTTCACGTCGCCCAGGAAGCTCGGTGGGGTCACGCGGGAAGCGGGCTCAGGAAACGAGGACCGCCGCCGCGACGACGGTCGACCAGCGTCCGTCCTTGTCGCCGATCGCCGACTGGGTCACGTTGCGCGTCGTGACGATCTCGTCCGAGATGCGCCAGTTCTCCTTGCGCTCGTCCCACGCCGCTTCCGGATCGAACTCCACGCCCAGCGTCGTGGCCAGCATCTGGGCCGCAAGGTCCTCGGCGTAGTCCCCCGCCTTCTGGTCGGTCTCGCCGTAGGAGTGATGCTCCGAGAGATATCCGTAGCGGCTCCGGTCGCGCGGGATCGCGACTCCGATCGAGGCCGCGATGAGGCGATTCGGCTCGTTGGTCGCCGATTCGGCGATGACCGCGTACAGGACCTGGCCGGGGGACAACTTGGCCATCGCCTCCTTCCGGCCGATCAGCTTGCACTCGGGCGGGAAGATGCTGGAGACACGGACGAGGTTGTACTCGGCGATCGCGGCGTCGCGCAGCGCGAGCTCGAACGAGGCCAGCTTCTCGCGATGCCGCCCGACCCCGCGCGTCAGGCAGATCTCCTTGGCGACGAACGACACGGCCTACCTCGATTCCGTGGGTGGACGATCGGACGTCCGCGGCTGCGCGGCGTCCCGGGCGGCGGCGGCGCGTTGCATCTCCCGCTGAACGATCTCCTGGCGTCGCTCCTCGTAGCGCGCGAACAGGGGGTCGAGCCGTGGATCGTTGGGCAGGCTCGGCACCATCACGATGAGGTCCCCTTCCACCGCCTCGACGCTTACCGGCTCGCCCCCGAGCTCGACACGGCTCCGGGCGATCCACCGTCCCAGATCGCCCGCCGCGGCGACCCACGTCTCGGGCGTCAACTTCTCGGGCGCTGTGAGCGACTTGCCGCCGTGTCCGGTCAGGATCAGGTCGATGCCGGGCACGTACTCGGGGAGCGCCCGGCTTCCCTTGTACGAGAGGTGGCTCAGGGCCACCACCAGGTCCACGTTCTGGCGCCGCAGCTCGCCCACGGCACGATTCGCGCTCTCCACGATGTCCTCGACGACCACGCTGTCGCGCATCCCCCCGGTCAGCAGGATCGTCGGGTTGTAGAGGCCGATCACGCCGATCCTCCGACCACCCCGCTCGACGACGAGCGTGCGGTGACCGAGGTCTTCCAGCCCCACGACGTCGTAGTTGGTATGCACCCATGGCGTATCGGTGGTCTCGAGAATGGAGCGCAGGAAGGTCGGACCGTGGTTCAGATCCCATTCGCCGAACGTGACGGCGTCGTAGGCCATGAGCTGCATCGCCTCCGCCATCGTCCGGCCCATGGCGGCTCCGGCCTCGTTCTCGCCGCCGCTGAAGTCGCCGGTGTCGAAGACCAGAATCGGCGCGTCGGTCGACCGCCGCAGGCTGTCGATCACCCACGCGCGCTTGGCCAACCCGCCCGTCGAGTCGGAGCGGCAACCGCACGTGTCGAAGTACCCGTAGGTATCGCCGGTGTGGAGGACGACGATCTCGTCGGCCGGTCTCCCTCCGCAGGCGAAAGCTGCGGGGATGGCGATCGCGATCGCGACGGTCAGCGGCCGACGGGCCCGCGCCGGCCGCGGGGCACTCAGAAGCGCCATCCGACGCCGAAGTGCGTCTCGTCCCCGAGGTCGCTCACCGAGACCTCGCGCGCGATCCCGGCCTCGAATCCCTCCAGCCGCAGCCCGATTCCGAACGCGCCCCCCACCAGACGGTCGCCGTCGCCGTCGTCGAGGAACGGGTTGTCGGCGAAGAGGACCCCGGCCCGGATCTCCACCGCGTGGTGGACGGTGAACACGCCCCCGAAGTGCTGGCTGGAGGCGGACAGCTCGCGGAGATCGCTCTCGATATCGAAGAGGAGCCGTACGCCGTACTCCTCGGGCAGCCCCGGGAACCGCTCGGGCGTCACGGCGATCCCGACCCGCACCCGGCTCGGCAGCGATTCCTCGCCGCCGCCCGACGTGCCGGGGAGGGCGTCCTCGGTGTCCTCGAAGTCCAGATCCGGCCCCACATTCCGGAGCGACGCCGCCAGGGCGATCGGCACCCTCTCGCGCGGCCGGTAGGACACGCCGGCGTCGAAGGCCGGCCCGCTTGCCTCGGTGACCCCGAGGTCCGACCGGTACCACTTGGCGGTCACCCCGTACGCCAGCTTCCGGCGGACTTCGTTCGCGTAGGTGAGCCCGACCACCCATTCGCTGAGGTCGATCGATCCGATCGGATCGGGCGACGTGTCGGTCAACAGCACCTCGCCCAGGTCCTGGTAGATGAAGTGGCCGGCCAGCGTGCCCCACCGGCCGACGTACGCGCCGGCGAGGTAGTTCCCGTTGAAGCCGTCCAGCTCGTCCTCGAGATCCGCGCCCTGGAAGCGGCTGTAGGTGAGCGCGCCACGCTCGAGACCGACGATCGCGGCGGGGTTGTAGGGCAGAGCCTGGAGCTCTCCGCGCTCCGCCGCCACGGCCCGACCCTGACCGACCGTCCGGGCGCCCAGCGGCAGAACGAGCCCGATCAGGCCGCCGCTCTCGTCGGACTGGGCCGGCAGTGAGGCCGGGCTGGAGGCCGAAGCGACCACCAGAAGGAGCGCGATGAGGACGCGTGACATGGGCGCCGGAATCTGCACGTGCCCGACGGACGCTGCAAGAACCTTCCGCATCTGCTCGATGGCCGTCACGGGAAGGACGCGTGCGCGCGCAGGGAGCGCGTAACCCGTCGGCCGGATCATGGCACCTTCAGGACGCGGATCGTGGACGCTCCCGCCGAGGTCGACATGCGGACGACGTAGATCCCCGCCGCCACCTCCTCGCCGACGGCCGAGAGCCCGTTCCACTCCACCGTATACTCGCCCGGTTCCCGGAACCCCTCGACCAGCCGCTCGACCTCGCGTCCCTGGAGATCGTAGACCACGATCTCGACGTCACCCCCGGCCTCGACCTCGAAGCCGATCGTGGTCGCGTCGCGGAACGGGTTGGGGAAGTTCTGTCGCAGCGCGCCGGAGCCTTCCCCTCCACCGACCGGCGGCGGCTCACCCGGGAAGTCGAGGAGGGCCGGCAGTCCCGCCAGGCGCTCCCGGTACGCGGCGCGGACGGCGCGGACGGCTTCAACCAGCCCGGCCAGGAGCGGGAGATCCTGGTCGAGTCCGGGGTCGAGGGGCGACAGAAGGGCCGGAGGGGTCCCCGACGGCTCAGCCCAGACGAACGCCGCCGCCGTCCGGTGCACCACGCCTTGCGGCAGGTCGACCGCACCCCACGCCACGAGCGCCCGCAGGTCGAAGCCCGGCTCGACGATGGTCGGTGGAGCGGCAGGGAGAGCCGCCAGGGCGGCGTACTGTCCGGCGTCGGTCTGAGGCACCCGCAGCACATCGGGCGGGTTGCCGGAAGTCATCTGCGTGACGTTAATCCGCCCGCTGTCGACCAGCGGCACGATCGCCAGGAACCCCGGCGCCCCGCTGAACTGCGGCTCCTGGAAATCCGCGTCCCAGATCAGGAGCGTGGTCTGACCGTCGATCTCCAGCGGCGCGGCCGTGTCGTCGGAGGTCTCGCCGAGATCGGGGTCCAGCGCCAGGCCCGTCCACATCTCGCGGATCGTGTAACCCGACGTCCGGATCCGGTCCGAGATGTTGAGCAGATCCCACTGGAAGATCACGGCCGAGTCGAGATCCGGCTCGTCGAAGGCGAAGGACCGTTGGCGGACCTCGATCCCCAGCGGGATCGAGATCCGCTGCCCGGTGACCACGCTGAAGCGGTCGCCGTAGACGGCGAACAGCTCCTGCCCGGCCACGGGTTCGCCGGGGAAAAGCCCCTCGTCGGCCGGCTCCGTGCTGTCGAGGACACGGAAGCGCGGGTCGTCCCGCGAGAAACCGAGCGCGCCCTCGATCCATTCGATCTCGGTGACTTCCGACGGATTGTAGCCGATGCTGGTCAAGGTGTCGGGCTGGCCGTTGGCCTCCACGTCGCCGATGCCGCCGATCCAGAGGCCCGACCCGAACAGGTATCGGTTCGGCGTCCCGCGCGGGAAGTTGCCGACGTCGGGCGCCTGGATGGCGAGCCCGTAGCCGCCCCGGTTGGAAACGCGGAGGAAGACCTGGTTCGTATCGTGGGGCACGAGCGAGCCGGCCGCCGGCTGGAGCTTCTGACCCGCCGCGGGGGCGGCGGTCCCGAGAAGGAAAACCAGAATCGAGATTCTCAGTCGTGACATTCTTCGCACAGCCCGTAGATCTCCACCTTGTGGTGATCGGGGCGGAAGCGGTGTCGCGCAGCCACCTCGGCCTCCAGGCCCTCGATCTCGGGAGCCTCGAACTCGATCACCTTCCCGCAGCGTGTGCACACCAGGTGCTCGTGATGCGGGCGGAGCGGGGTCGGCTCGTAGCGCCTGAACCCGTCGCCGAAGTCGTGCTCGCGGACGAGTCCGGCCTCGACCAGCAGTCCGAGAGTTCGGTAGACGGTCGCCTTCCCCACCGGCCCGCCCTCTCCTCGCAGCCGTTCCAGGATCTCGTCCGCCGAAACGTGACGATGGGTGTTGAAGAGGATCTCGGCGATCCGCATCCGCTGCGAGGTGATCGGCAGGTTGGCGGATCGGAGGTGCTCCCGGAAGCGCTCGATGCTCCGCTCGCCGCGCGAGGAAGCGATCACGTCCCGACGCCGGGCGCGGAGGCCTCCTCCGTACCGGTTGGCCCGGCCAGGAGCTCGGCCAGGCGCTGGAGACCCGGTTCGGGTCCCTCGAGCAGGTCGACCTCGCGATACGCGGCGCCCTCGACCCCACAGCGCTCGATGAACTCCTCGAGGACGACGGCGAGGGTCGCGCGCGGGAAGCGGGCCCGGCGCACGAAATCCCACCCCTCCCCGGCACCGCCCAATCCTCGTCCCCCGAGAGCGACCATCTCGAGCCGCCCGTCGGGACACGATCTGGTCACGAAAACGAGCGAGAACGAAGTGTCGCGGCGTTCGAGAGGCTCGAACACGTACGCGCGCTCGACCGTGTCGTCGGCCGACAAGGCAAGCAGCCGCTCGAGCCGGGCAACGGCGTCGACCGAGGCCTCGGTGGACGTCATGTCAGCTTGTTCTCGCCTCCGGATGCGTGAATCTTCGTGGCTGGCGAGCCGCAATCTCGCGACCCTCGCCACCACCGTCAACGATGACCGAGAGCACACGGCCCACCACTCGCAGCAAGATGGCCGCCCTCGCCTATCCGCTGGGCGCCGTCGGGGCCGTCGTCTGCCTGTCGCGCGCAGGCGGCGACGCCTTCGTGCGCTTCCACGCGTGGCAGTCGATCCTGCTCACCCTGGTCCTGGTCGTCGGAGTCGTGGCGCTGCGGGCGGTGCCTCTGGTCGGGCCTCCGCTGGCGATCGTCCTGGCGGGAGCGGTGGCCTGCCTGGCCTTGTTCCTGGCGGCGCGGGCGTACCGCGGCCACTGGACGGCGGTGCCGCTGCTCGGCGACGTGGCGATCGAGCGGATCGCGCCGGGCGTCCGACCCTGATGCCGCCCCCCGGCCGGGGGTTCAGCCGGCCACCGCGAGCGCCCGAGCGGGGCGCGTCCCGGACTCGACCTCGTCCATCTGGACCGCGGGAGATTCGTCGCGCTCCAGCGAGACCGACACCAGGGCCGACACCCCGGGCTCTTCCATCGTGATGCCGTAGAGATAATCCGCCGCTTCCATCGTCCGCTTGTTGTGGGTGACGACGATGAACTGGGTCTCGCGGCTGAAGTGTCGGATCATGTTCACGAAGCGGCTCACGTTGGCGTCGTCCAGGGGCGCGTCCACCTCGTCCAGAATGCAGAACGGGCTGGGTTTGACGCGGTAGATCGCGAACAGGAGACTCAGCGCGGTCAGCGCCCGCTCTCCACCCGAGAGCAGGTTGATCGTGGCGATCCGCTTGCCACGCGGGCTGGCCACGATCTCGATCGGCGACTCCAACGGGTCCTCCGGGTCGGCCAGCAGCACGTCCGCGTGCCCGCCCTCGAAGAGGGTCTTGAAGGTGATGTCGAAGTTCGCCCGCACCTGATCGAAGGTCTGGACGAACAGCTCCCGAGCCGTGCGGTTGATGCGCCGGATCGCCTCCTCGAGCTGCTGGCGGGCGGCGACCAGATCGTCCCGTTGCCGGGTCAGGAATTCGAGCCGGGTCGACTCCTCCTCGAACTCTTCGAGGGCCAGCATGTTGACCGGCCCCAGGTTGGCCAGCTTTCGACGCACTTCCTCGAGACGCGTGGCCAGCTTTTCGAGGCTGAGCGCGCATTCGTCCTCGGCGAGCGGAACCCGCGCCGCCAGCGCGGCGATGTCGGTCTCCCCGTCGTACGTCTCGGCGACATGGGCGCGCAGCGTTGCGCGCTCGTGCTCGATCTCCTGGCGCGCCAGCTGCAGCTCATGGCGCCGCTCGACGGTCTCGGCATGCTCCCGGCGGAGCGCCTTCAGCTCGACCTCCAGGCTCGTGCGCCGCTCCTCGATGTCACGCGCCGCTTCGAGACGCGCCCGGAGTTCGCCCTGCGCGGCGTCGAGCGCGTCGTTCAGGGTCTCGATCTCCGCGGCCGTCGCTTGCTTCTCCTCCTCGAGCCGTTCGCACTCCTGTTCGAGGCGCGTCCGCTCAGCGGCCCGCTCGGTCCGCGCCGCGTCCAACGTCTGATCGGCGGCGGAGACGTGTTCGATCTCGCGCTCCACGGCCCTGAGCTCCGCCTCCGCCTCGGCGACCTCGAGCTCGATCGCGTGGCGGGCCGAGAGCCGCTCGGCGCGGGCCTGGTCGTGCCGCTCGAGGGCCGCTCGCACATCCTCCAGACGCCGGTCGACCAGCCCCAGGTCGGCGTCGATCTCGACGCGTGTCTCATCGATCGTCCGCTCGGCGGCCTCCGCCAGGTCCCGCAACCGCTCCTGTTCCTCGATCTGGCCCGCGAGCTCCTGGAGGCGCCGGGCGACGTGGGCTTCCTGCTGCTCGCCGAGCGCGAGGGCCTCCCGAGCGGCCCGGTGCTGGGCCTCGGCCTCGGACAGCCGCGCGCTCGCGCCTGCCAGCGCCCGCTGTCTCGTCCGAAGCTCGCGTTCGGCGGCCGCCAGCAGGTGGCTCGCCGCGGCGATGGCGCG
>DATEDS010000274.1:0-19399 GCA_035281565.1 Gemmatimonadota bacterium | reverse complement strand
ACTTCAAGGCGTTCTCGGGAATGCGGATCCGTGACCGGAAGCGGCTGGATTTGAGGGAGGTCCTGGACGACGCCATCGAGGTCGAGCGGATGGCGGCGCGCGGAGACCAGGTGCGGTTGACCTTTGCGCGGCCTCGCTTCCCGGTCGGGATCGAGGGGGATCACAACCTTCTCAAGCAGGTCTGCGTGAACCTCCTCTCCAACGCCCGTCACGCCGTCGAAGGCATCCGGGAGCCCCAGATCCAGATCCGCGTGGGGTACGAGGATCTCCTGCCGGAGCTGGAACGGATCGGGCCGTTCGTCGCGCTCGAGGTCGGGGACAACGGGGTCGGGATCGACGACGAAGAGAAGAAGCGGATCTTCGACCCCTTCTTCACCACCCGCCCCGGGGGGTTCGGGATGGGGCTGGCGATCGTTCATCGGATCGTCGAGCTCCACGGCGGCATGGTGTGGGTCGAGAGCGATCCCGGGCGGGGGTCCACGTTCCGGATCGCCCTGCCGCGTCAGGCGGGGACGCCCGGTTGAGGAGGGCGATTCCCCGATCCGACGCCTTCTGGCGTCGAGCGCATAGCGTCCGGACGCTCGGCAGCGGTATACTCGTCGGCCCCCGTCCCGGCATACGTTCCCTGGAGTCGATGACTTGACGAAGCAGCGGTCAGCCCGGGTCCTTCTTGTAGACGACGAGCCGAGCGTCCTCGAGGCCCTGTCGGTGCTCTTCCAGCGCAACGGCTTCGAAGTCTCGACCGCGAAGGCGGGGGACGAGGCCATCGGCTGGCTCGAGGAGCACGGTCCCGTCGACCTCGTCATCACCGACCTGCGGCTCCCCGGCCGTGACGGAATCGGTGTGCTCAAGCAGGCCCGGGCGCAGGACCCGCTGGCGAAGGTGATCGTCATCACTGCGCAGGGCGACGAGGACTTCGCCATGCAGGCCTGCAACGAAGGCGCCTTCCGCTATGTGAAGAAGCCGTACAAGAACCAGGAGCTCATCCTGAGCGCCCGTAAGGCGCTCGAGATGCACGCGCTCGAGGCGAAGAACGTCAAGCTCTCGCGGGAAAGCCGCGCCCACGGGCGGAAGCGCTCACCCGAAGAGGTCCTCCCCGTGGGGGAGAGCACCTTGTTCAAGCGCGTCCTCGACGTCGCCCGCCAGGTGGCGCCGGCCGAGAGCACGGTCCTGCTGATGGGCGAGAGCGGGACCGGAAAGGAGTTGTTCGCGCGCTACATCCACCTGGGGTCGGGGCGCGCCAAGGGGCCGTTCGTGCCCATCAACTGCGGCGCCCTGCCGGAGCCGCTGCTGGAGTCGGAGCTCTTCGGGCACGTGAAGGGAGCGTTCACCGGAGCGATCCGCGACAAGGAGGGCCTGTTCACGGTCGCCGCCGGGGGCACGATCTTCCTCGACGAGATCGGTGACACGACCCCCGCGATCCAGGTCAAGCTCCTGCGGGTTCTCCAGGAGCGGGAGATCATCCCGGTCGGCGCCACCGAACCGGTGCCGGTCGACGTGCGGATCCTGGCCGCCACCAACAAGGACCTCGAGCGGGAGGTCGAGCGCGAGCACTTCCGGCAGGACCTCTTCTACCGGCTGAACGTCATCCCGATCGTCATCCCGCCGCTGCGGGACCGGCCCGAGGACATCCCGTTGCTGCTCGACTACGTCCTGACGCGGGCCGGCTTCCCGGATTCCCTCCCGGGTGGCAACCGTGCCACGGACAAGATCTTCAGCAAGCGGGCCTGGGAAGCTCTCAGCGCGTACGACTGGCCGGGCAACGTGCGCGAGCTGGAGAACGTCGTGGAACGCCTGCTCGTGCTGGCGGGCTGGCTGGACGACCGCGGATCGGGTCGGCCGATCGACCTCGAGGACCTGCCCGACAAGATCCGCGAGCGGCCCGACCAGCCGCTCGTATCGGAGGTCGCCGACCCCACGCCGACCATGGAGACGATCGAGCAGGCGTACATCCAGTGGGTGCTCGCGAAGACCGAGGGGAACAAGGCACGGGCCGCGGAGATCCTGGGGATCGATCCCTCCACGTTGTACCGGAAGATCGATCGCTACAACATCCAGATCGCGTCGTGAATCGCACCGCAAACTGCGAGAACGCTCCGTCGGCGGGTTCTCCTCTCCGCCGCCGCAGAGGAGCGCTTCGGGAGCTTGCTCGCCTCGTCTAATTCCTTACGGGAAAAGGGTTTGGGGTGCACGATCCTGATCCGGTGGGCACTTGGCACCGCTCTTGCTCAGAATGTCCACGACCGCGGATGCCGTTCATCGCGACGAGGACCGGCTGACCCTGCACCGAGGAGACAAGGAGATTTGGCACCCATGAGAATCCGGAGAAACGAGGGGTTCACCCTCATCGAGCTGCTCATCGTCGTGGTGATCATCGGCATCCTGGCCGCGATCGCCATCCCGCGCTTCGCGGGGACGAAGGAGAAGGCGTTCGACGCCGCCGCGAAGAGCGACCTGCGGAACGCCATGACGGCCCAGGAGGCCTACTTCGCCGACAACCAGACCTATACCTCCGACGAGACCGAGCTCGAGTGGGAGGCTTCCCAGGGCGTGACGCTGACGATCAATTCGGCGGACGGCACCGGGTACGACATGACCTCGGCCCACAGCTCGAGCAGCAATTCGTGGTGCGTGAGCACGGACGTCGGCGAGATCTGCAAGGTCGGCGACGCCGCCTGCACCTGCGGCTCGTAAGCTCCAGCCCTCGCTAGCGAGAAGGCGGCACCGGGGCCGGCCCCGGAGCCGCCTCTTCGCCTTCCGGCGGGGCCTCCAGCCAGAACCGGGCCCCGCCGGGTGTCGAACGGCCGACACGACCGGCCCCCTGGATCCCCGAAACCGTCGTTCCCGCCCGTGCCCCGGGCGGGCACCTTCCTTGCTTTCTCGTCCGCCCCCGCTTCCCGCCGGCTTCGATCCCTCGGGAGACGACCATGTCGACAACCGACCGGCAGGAGGTCGGCTTCACGCTGGTGGAGCTGATCCTGGCGATGATCGTCCTGGCCATCCTGATCGCGCTGGCCGCCCCGCCGTTCGGCAGGAGCGAGCGCAGGTGGGCGGCCTACACCGCGGCCCGGACGCTGGCCGCGGACGTGGCGCGGGCCCGCCAGCGGGCGATCCAGGACCGGCAGACCGTGCGCGTCGTCCTGGACACGCTGGACGGGAGCTACGAGGTGCGCCCGACGGACGGCGAGCCCCTCCCGAGGCGCCGCCTGCGCCCGGACCTCCGGCTCGGGACGAGCGCGTACCGGCAGGAGATCCTGTTCAGCGGGCGGGGCGCCAGCAACCTCTACGCGGCGGCATGGGTCGGCGTGCGGGGCGACCCGGGGGCGCGCGAGCACCGGATCCGGGTGCTTCCCACCGGCGCGATCGAGGTCCCGTGAACGGCCGGGGCGCGACCCTCCTCGAGGTGGCCGTGGCCGTGCTGCTGCTGGGGGTGGGCGCCATGGCCCTGGCCGGGTCGATCGTGCACGCGCTCCGGGCACGGGAGAAGGCCGTCGGGACGGCCCTGGCGTCGCTGGCGGCAGAAGCCTGGATCGAGCGGTGGCGCGGCGGGCCGTGGCGGGAGGGAGCGGAAGCCGGCACGGCCGAGGTCGCCTGGGGCGCCCGCCGGGGGCGCCTCGAGTGGGCGTTGTCCGACCTCGGCGCGTGTCTCCAGGGGGCCCGCGTCCGGGCGGTCACGGGACGGCGCAGCGAGGTCGCGGTCTTGATCGAGACCCGGCGCCACCGGGAGGGACGGGCGGATTGCGCGGGCTGACGGGGGACCGCGGGATCACCTCGATCGAGATCCTGGTGGCGATGACGCTGGGGCTCGTGGTGACGCTGGCGGCCCTTCTGCTGTGTTCGTCCGGAAACCGGCTGGTGGCCCGGCTGACGACTTCGCAGCGGGCCTTGCAGGAGCTTCTCGCGGCGGCGGAGATGTGGCGGACGGAATGGCGGGGCGCCGGGCACGACCCGACGGGGGCCGCGGGCGCGGGGATCGCCCGGGCGACGCCGGAGACGCTCGAGTTCAGCGCGGACTGGAACGGCGACGGGGCCCTGGTCCCGACCGACGCCAACCCCAACGAGCGGCTCGCCCACGCCCTGACCGCCGGGGCCTGGCGCCGGGGCGTCAACGGCGGGCCGCGGCTGCCGCTGGCATGGCCGGACTCGGCGCGGTTCGCCTATCGGGACCGGCTCGGCCTCGACCTGGGCGCCCGGCCGCCCGTGGACCGGATCGCCGTGGTCGAAGCGGAGGGATTCCTGGAAGCCGGCGGGACGGGCTTCGCGGTGACGTGGGCGGCCGCGCGCCGCGCCGCAGGAGCGACCGGGGAGGGCGGCCCGTGAGGACGCCCGGGGCGCTGGCCGGCTGCCGCGGGAGCGCGATCGTGGTGGTCCTGTGGGCCCTGGTCGCCCTGGCCGCCCTGTCGACGGCCGCCGCCGTCGCGTCGATCACCGACCTGGCCCTGGCACGCGCCCACCGCGACCACGCGGCCGCGCTCGGGCTGGCCGAGACGGGTCTCGCCGAGACCTTGGGACGGCTCGCCGCCGACCCGACGGCCGCCCTGCGCACCGACAGCCTCGCGGGGACCTTGTCCACCGGCGTCTGGCGTGCCGTATGGTCTCCGGCGGCCGGCGGGGCGCGGGTCCTCTCCGAAGGAGACAGCCGCGGCATGCGCCGACGGATCGAGGCGTGGGTGGTGAGAGGGGAGGGGGGCGAGGTGACGGTGACCGCCTGGCACGAACTCTTCTAGGCGGAGCGTCCAGGGACGCCGATCTCGGCGTTGCGCTCGCTCGGCCGCCTTGCGGCGCACAGGGACGTGCGCCTCAGGCTTCCTCGCTCGTGCGCCTTGAGCTCGGCGCCCCTGAACGCTCCCGGCCGTCCTTGCCACCGTCATCGCGTCGGTTGCGTCTTAGACGGAACATCTCTCTATAACTGGTCACTGACAATCAAAGATCGTCGGATCCGTGGAATGAAGCTTGCACCGGGGAGAAAGGGATCCGGGCAACCGCCCCCTTTCACCTCCGGAGAACCATGGACCCACGTCCTACGCGGACCCTCGGACCCGCGCTCGGCGGGCCGTCCGGCCGCCGGGGCCTGACGTTCGTCGAGCTCCTCCTGGTGCTCGTCCTGCTCGGCATCCTGGCCGCGGTCGCCCTGCCCACCTTCGGCACCGGCGCCCGCTCCCACAGCGTCGTCCGCCAGGCGCGCGAGGTTCACGGTGCCCTGGCCCAGGCGCGGACGCGAGCCGTGGCGGAAAGGCGGCCGCACCGGTTCCGGATCCAGGAGGACGGCCGGTTCCGGCTGGAGGCCCGCGACGACGCGGGCACCTGGACCCCCATCCTGATTTCGCTCCCGGTCGCGGAGCCCGTCGCGGTGGTTGGCGGAACCGGGGCGACGGTCACCTTCGAGCCTGACGGGCGGGCGGCGGCGCCGGCCACGGTGACCGTGGGGGATCCGCCGTCCCGGCACCGGATCAGGGTCCTGGCCGGCGGGCTCCTCCGCTGGGAAGGGCCGGAACCGTGAGCTTTCCGCGGATCGGCATCCGCCCGGTCGGCGAGCACGGCTCGACCCTGATCGAGGTCATGATCGCGCTGGTCGTCTTCCTGATCGGCTCGCTCGCCATCGCCGCCTTCCTGCTCGTTGCCCTCCGCGCCCAGTCCGGGGCCGGTCGTCGCGGACAGGCGGACCAGCTCCTGCAGGCGAAGATCGAGGAGCTGCAATCGACCGCCTACGCCGAGGTCGTCGACGGCTCCGACGCCGAATCCCTCGGGGGCGCGGTCTTCCAACGCGCCTGGGATGTCACCGAAGACGAGCCCGTCCCGCGGGTGAAGACGATCCTCCTCGAGACGTCCTGGGAGGAGCGAGGCCGTGATTTCTCGGTCCACGCGACGACGCTCCGGAGCGCCGAGTGAGGCGCATCGGCGTCCA
Source organism: Gemmatimonadota bacterium (assembly GCA_035281565.1). Taxonomy (GTDB): domain Bacteria; phylum Gemmatimonadota; class Gemmatimonadetes; order JACCXV01; family JAHWKZ01; genus DASRVA01. The sequence continues at coordinate 13,494 of DATEDS010000274.1, read as the reverse complement.
CCTCCTTGCTCCCGTGGCCCGGACGGGCGGGTTCACGCTCGTCGAGCTCCTGCTGGCCATGACGCTGACCGGCGTCCTCGGGATGGCCGCCGTGCGCCTTTTCGTCGTGCAGCACCAGGCGTTCGTCCGGCAGGGAGAGGGGATACGTCGCACGCAGAACGCGCGCGCGGGCTTCGATCTGATGACCCGGGAGATGCGGAACGCGGGCTACGATCCCCGCGGGACCGCGGCGGCCGGCGTGACGAGGTGGTCGGCCGAGGCGTTCGGCTGGACGGCGGACCTGGACGCGGACGGAGCGATCGCGGGCGATGGCGAGCGGGTGGAATACCTGCTGGCCGAGGACGGGACGCTGATCCGCCGCGAGGACGAGGTCGGCGTGGCGGTCGCCGAGCACGTGACCGAGCTCCGCTTCACCTACTTCGCCGACCCCACGGAGACGCCCGCCACCTCGGCCGACGAGATCGAGCTGATCGCGGTCCGTCTAGCCTACGACGTCCCGCAGGGGGCGACCGGTGCGATCCTGGAGACCCGGGTCGCCCTCCGGAACCGGGTCTGGCGATGACCGGGGCCCGTCCGGACCGTCGGCGTGCCGGGTTCGTCCTTCCGGCCGTGCTCGTGATCCTGCTGGCCCTGGGCTTAGTCGGCGGAGCCGCCGCGCTCCTGACGTCCACCGAGGTGCGGGTGGCGGGGCTGACCGGAATCGGCCACCGCGCCGAGGCGGCGGCCGCCGCCGGTCTCGAGCATGCGGTCGCCCATTTCGGCGCGAGCGGGCCGACGACCGGGTGGCCGGTCGGGGGAGAGGTGGATGGCTTCGACTACGAGGTGTCGATCGTCGCCGACAGCTTCGACTTCGGATCCGGGCGCGGGGCCGTTCACTGGAGCACGGGAACGGGCCTGAACGACGCGGGCGACGGCCAGCCGGTCTGGGTGCTGACGTCGCGGGCCCAGCGCGGGTCGTGGCGCGCTGCCGAGGTCCTGCGGCTGACCGCCAGCGGGCTCGATCTCCGCATCGACTCGGCGATCGCCGCCGGCGGCACGTTCGGGCTGTCCGGCAACGCGACGGTCTCCGGCGTGAACGTGGACGAGAACGGCCACCCGGTCGACCCGACCGACCCCTCGACATCGGGAGCGTGCCAGGAGAACAAGGCCGCGTTCCTGGTCGAGGACGGGGACTCGGTGGAGACGAAAGGCAGCTCCGACCTGGACGGCAACCCGACCTACGCCGGCAACGATCCCCCCTACGTCGTGGCGGACCCGTCCGCGACGCCGGCGACCCCCGAGGAGGTCCTCGGACTCCCCGCGGGCGCGCTGGACGACTATCACCGGACCCCGGCCGAGTTCGCGGCCGATCCGGTCGACCCGCTGGAGGGGATCGTCTACATCACGGGCGACTTCGGCACCGCGGCCGGCTCAGGTCCCAGCCTCGACGGCAGCGGGATCCTGATCGTGCACAACCCGCTCTTCGATCCTCGGGAACACGACCCGAGCGACCCCCTGTACGATCCATCCAGGGTGGCCGACCCGCGGTACGCGCCGGCCACGCTCGGCAACAAGACGGGTGGCACCTTCCGCGGCCTGATCGTCGCGGACCGGATCGACAAGTTCACCGGGCAGGCGGAGATCTACGGCTCGGTCCGGACCTTGAGCCGGACCCACGAGAGTTCGCTCGCGGGCAGGGCCCTGATCCAGTATTCGTGCGCCGCCGTGCAGCTCGCCTCCCGTACCATCACCCGCCCGCGCCGTCTCTCCTGGGTATCTGGCCTCGAAATTGCACCATAGGGCCTGAAAACCCGCCCCATCCGCCAGCGAGAGGCAGAAAGACTGCCCCTCCGCGACGTACCCGTGCGCGTCGGGCTCTCGAAACGCCCGGCTGCGCGTCGTGAGAGGAGAGGATGATCCTTCGACGATCCCGCACCGCCGTGGCCGTGGACCTCGGTTCGCGCCACATCCGGCTGGTGGCCATCGAGCACGACGGCTCGAAGCCGAGGCTCGTGGCATTCGAGCGCGAACCGATCGATCCGGAGTGCGTCGTGGCCGGGGAGATCATGGACTTCCATGGCGTCGCCGATGCGCTGCGGCGGGTCCGCGAGCGCTCCGGGATCCGGCGGCGGCCGGCCGCCACCTCCGTGTCGGGACGCGACGTCATCGTGAAGCGCGTCCGGATGGACCGGATGCGGGAGGCCGAGGCGCGGCAGGTGATCCGCTGGGAGGCCGAGCAGCACGTGCCGTTCGACATCGACAGCGTGAGCCTCGACTTCGAGATCCTCGATCCCGAAGCGGTGAGCCCCCAGATGGAGGTCGTGATCGTGGCCGCCAAGAAGGAGCTGGTCGAGAGCCGGATGCGGCTCCTCGAGGAAGGCGGCTTCGAGCCCGCGGTCATCGAGATCGACGCGTTCGCGGTCCAGACCGTCTTCGAGCACGGCTACGAGCACGCCCGTTACGGGACGTTCTGCCTGCTCAACATCGGCTACGAGATCACCAGCCTGAGCCTCGTCCGGGACGCGCGACCGCTGCTGACGCGCGACATCGCGACCGGCGAGCGGCGCTTCGAGGAGGTCCTGGTCGAGGCGCTGGGCGTGACGCTCGAGGAGGCCCGGCGGCGATTGCTCGAGCCGGGGGAGTTGGATCCGCCGGCACGGCACGCGCTGGCGGGCGTCCTGGAGGGCTTCGTGACGCCCATCGAACGCGCCCGGGCCTACCTGGCCACCAGCGAGGGCGAGGCTCAGGACCTGGACGAGGTCGTCCTGGCCGGCAGCGGAGCCTGCCTGCCGGGGCTCCGCGACGGGCTGGCCGACCGGCTCGGCACGCCGGTCACGATCCTCGACGCGTTGCGCGAGCTGGAGGTCGATCCGGCCATCCGCGCGTCCCTGCTCGACCCCGCCGCCCGAGCCTCCCTGGCGATCCCGGTGGGTCTCGGTCTGCGTGAGGAGGGGTGAGCGGATGGTCCGCGTGAACCTGGTTCCCTCCGAGCGACGTCGTCAGCGACGCCGGCGCCGCCTGGCCGTCCCCGCCGGGCGTCCGTCCGCGGAGCTCCTCCTGGGGGCCATCGGCGCGCTCCTCTTGCTGGCCGCGATCGCGCTGTTCGTCGGCGAGCGGCGGACGCTCGCCGAAGCCCGGGCGGCGGTCGTCGAGGCGCGCGCCGACAGCTCCCGGCTGCACGCCGCGGTCACCCGGGTGTCACGCATGGAGCAGACCCAGGCGCGCCTCGCGGAGCGGATGGAGCTCTTGGAGGACGTGGTGGACGGCCGACTCTACGGGCTCCGGCTCATGGAGACCCTCGCCCGAGCGCTGCCGGCGTACGTCTGGCTGGAGCGGGTGGACCGGGAGGACCTGGCCGCGGAGGAGCTCCGGATCGCGGGGGTCTCGTTCGCGAACGCTGCCATCACCGGTCTCATGCGCGACCTCGAGAGCTCGTCCGAGCTCCAGCGCGTGCGGCTCGTCCAGATCGCCCGCGCCCGGCGCGACTCGCTGGACGTCCAGCAGTTCACGCTGGTGGCCACGTTGGAAGGCCACCGGATTCCGACCCTGATCGCGGACTCGACCGCCGGCGGCCCGCCGGAGATCGAGCCCGCCGGCGGACCCCAAGAGGGAGAGAACCGATGATGCGACCCGAGCGCCCCACGCGCCTTCTCTGGCTCGCCCTGGCGACCGCTACCCCGATGGCGTGCGAGCCCGACGAGGTACAGAACTCGGCCAACGAGGCCGTCGTGATGGTGCAGTTCTTCGCCTCGCGGACCCACCTGGTCCCGGTGGCGGGCGTCAGGATGCTGGTCGAGTCCCCGGCCGACCAGCAGAACCAGCAGCAGGGCCGCCCGTACAACGGTCCCGACGTGCTGGCGATCTCGGGCGACGACGGGATCGCGATCGCCCGCGTGTTCCCGGGCCTCGACGACCCGCAGGACGGCGGTGGCGACGGCGGGGACGACTCCCAGGGGGAGGGACCGGAGAACCCGCTCGACCTGCCCCCGCCGCTGATCTTCGCGGACGTGGCGATCACGTTCATCTACCAGGGGCAGATCGTGCCGTTCATCGAGACCGGCTTCACGATCGGATCCGGCCGGCTGTACGACCTGGGCCCCATCTTCCTCGACGAGCTGGGAGTGACGGTGGAGTGATGTTCGGACTCGATTCGCCCGAACGACAGCGGGCGGCGCTCCTGGCCCTGGTGATCGTGGGCGGGGGGCTCCTGTTCCACCGCTACGCGTGGTCCCCGCTCCACACCGAGCGGCTGGCGACGGAAGCGGAGCGGACGCGTCTCGAGCGCGCCAACCGCCAGGCCCGCGCGGTCACCCAGCCGGCGCGGGTCGCGGAGCTCGAGCGGCAGGAGGGCCGCCTGGAGGTCGCCCTGGCGGCCTACGAGGCGCTGCTTCCCGACCGCTCGGAGGCGTCGGCGCTGCTGTCCGGCGTGGCCGGCGCGGCGCTGTCGGCGGACGTGGACATCGTGAGCTTCGCCCCCCGCGACGAGATCGCCGGCCCGGTGCTGGTCGAGATCCCCTACGACGTCCAGGTCCAGGGGTCGTACCACGACGTGGGGCGGTTCCTGGCCGGGGTGATCAACCTGCCCCAGCTCGTGCGGCCGGAGCTGGTCGCGCTGATCGGCGTCCCGGTCGAGAGCCCGGGGCGCGGGGAGGCGGCGCACCAGGTGCTGGGGACGCTCGTCCTCTCGACGTACGTCCGGGCCGACCAGGTTCAGGCGGATCCGGCCGGCGGCGAGCGCCTCCCCGATGCGACCGGGGGTCACGCGGGGGGGCCGCCGGGAGGCGCCGATGAGGGGTAGCGCGCTCGCCCTCGCGATCGGATGGCTGGCGCTTCCCGGTCCGGTCCGGTCGCAGGACCTGGACGGCGCGCGGGTGATCCCGCCCGTTTCCATGGCGCCCGCGGCCTACCTGGCCGAGGGGCGGGATCCGTTCGTGCCCCTCATCGGGATCGCGGAAGGGGAGGAGGGCCGGGCTCCCAGGCTCGACCAGCTCGTCCTGACCGGCATCTTCCGGGGCACCCCGGGCAACAGCCTCGTCGTCCTCGAGGATCCGGCCCGGCGCGGTCATTTCCTGAGGGCCGGCGAGTCCCTGGGCCACGCCCGCCTGCTCAGGATCCTCCCCGACGCGGCCGTCTTCCAAGTCGACGACTACGGGAGCGTGCGCCAGGACACGCTGCGGCTCGAGCCCGACCGCGCGGAACCGGCCCCATCGGCTCCGGCTCCGGCGCCCGCCGCCGAGCCCGAGCCGGCCGCCGAGCCCTCGGAGGAGGGGTCGTGAGCGGCCGGCTCCGCCTCTCGCTCGCCCTCGCCGGCGGCCTGTCGGTCGCGGCTCCCCTGCCCGGGATCCAGGCGCCCGGGACCATGGAGGTCGTGCACGGCTTCCGCGTCGTCTCGGACGGCGAGGCGACCCGCATCGTGATCGAGTCGTCCGGCGTCGTCCGGTACCGGGACGACTACCAGCCGCTGCCGCCCCGGCTGACGATCGAGCTCCTTGGCGCCCGCCCGGGGCTGGCCCTGCGGGAGTACGACGGCATCCAGCGCGGCGGGGTCCGTTACGTCGTCGCCAGCGCGCCGTCGCCCGACCGGGTCCGGCTCGACATCGCCCTTACCGGGGTCACCGCCTACGCGGTCTACCAGCAGGGGACCGAGCTCCACGTCACCTTCGAGAACCCGGGCGACGCCTTTCCGAGCTTCGTCGCGGAGGGCGACCCGAAGAGGCCGGGAGGCAGCGTCGCCCGGCGTCCGGTCCCCCCCGCGTACGGGTCGCCGCTCGAGGACGCCGAGCCCGGCCTCGCCGGGATCCAGGGCGACCCGGTCACGCTTTCCTTCCAGAGCGCCGACATCGAGACCGTGATCCGCGCCTTCGGCGAGATCAGCGGCCGGTCGATCGTGGCCGGCACGGGCGCCCGCGGAATCCGCATCACCGCCGACATCCGTGACCGGCCGTGGGACGAGGCGCTGGTCGCGGTCATGCACGCCAACGGGCTCGAGGTCCGCCACGAAGCCGGCATCATCCGCGTGGACACCGTGCAGAACCTCCGGCTGTCCGAGGAGCTGGTCGACCTGAGAACGATCCTCGTGCAGCTCAACTACATCGCCGCGTCCGACGCGGTGCCGGTGGTCACGCCGCTGAAGTCGGAGCGCGGGAGCGTCACCGCCGACGCCAAGACGAACTCGCTCGTCATCACCGACATCCCCGACCGCGTGCGGCGGATCACCGACATCGTCCGCGAGCTGGACGTCCAGACCCCGCAGGTGACCATCAAGGCCAAGATCGTGTTCGTGAACAAGGTCGACCTGCGGGATCTGGGCGTGAAATGGCGGCTCGAGAACCTGCGCGACCCGACCGTCGACACCCACGTCCTCGCCAACACGGAGGGGACGCTGGCCGATCCGTTCCTCGACCTGTCGCTCGGCACGCTGGCCTCGGGCCTGAACGTCGGCGGTCTCCTGCAGGCGCTGGAGCAGCGCGAGCTGGCCGACATCCAGGCCGAGCCGCAGACGACCGTTCTCGACAACCTGCCCGCCGAAGTGTTCGTCGGCGAGCGGACCCCCATCCGCGTCCTGGACGTCGGGGCCGACACGCCCGAGGCCACGGCCAACGTGGAGCTGATCGAGACCGGGATCATCCTGCGCGTCACCCCGCACATCACCGCCAACGGAAAGGTGCTGATGCAGCTCCAGGCCGAGCGGTCGGGGGTCGCGGTGACCGATCCGGCGATCGGCGTCACGTTCAACACGCAGCGCGCGACCTCGCAGATCCTCGTCGACGACGGGGAGACGGCCGTGATCGGCGGCCTGACCGTGCAGGACTTCTCGACGGTTCGGAGGGGGGTGCCCGTTCTCAAGGACATCCCCGTCCTGGGAGCCCTGTTCCGGACCGAGCGGAAGCGCGACGAGAAGCGGGACCTGCTCATCTTCGTGACCCCGTACATCATGCCCGTCGACGACCCCGAGCCGGAGACGGTCACCGCGGTCTGCCTCGAGGATCAGCCGTGGTTCCGGGCCGACGAGCCGGTCCTCCACAACGGCGAGCGGTGGCTCAGGTTCGGCACCCCGCGCCGGATGGACGCCCGCAACCTGGTCGCCACCGGCAACTTCCGGGGCGTCCCGATCTACGCGACCGTCGAGACCGCCGCGATCGAGATCCATCTTCCGCTCTGCGCCGAAGGCCTGTACCAGACCTATCGCATGGCGCCCGGCGTCCGGGGGACCCAGGGATGACGCGGCCGTCCCGGCCCGTCCGACTCGGCCCGGTGCTCCTCGCCTTGGCGAGCCTCGTGGCTCCGGGCTGCGACGACGCGCTGGTGGACGACGCGCCGGGGGGCGGCCGGCCCGACCGGATCGTGGCGGTGTCGGACCAGAGCCTTGTCGCCCAGCTCGGCGGGACCGCCGGCGCGTTCCTTCGTCTCCGGGTCGTCGACCGGTCGGCGCGCCCGGTCCGGGCGGCGGTCGTCCGGTACGTGATCCTCGCGGGCGCCGGAGCCTTCTCGTCGGACAGCACGCTCACCGACGATCAGGGGTTCACCCAGGTCGAGTTCCGGCCGCTCGCGGCCGGGACCGCCATCGTCGAGGCGCGGATCCAGACCGCCGACGGGGTCGTGGGGCTCCAGTTCCAGATCCTGGTGCTCAGCGATCCCCGGCAGGCGGCCGAGCTCGAGAAGCTCGGTGGCGATGGCCAGAGCGGACCCGCCGGCGCCTTCCTGGCCGATCCGCTCGAGGTCAGGGTGTTGAACCCGGACGGCCTGCCCGTGGTCGAGCACGCCGTCACGTTCACGCTCGAACAGGCTGCGGGACCCTCGGCGGGGTTGGCCACCGCGCGCGAGGGGACGACCGCCGGCCAGATCCAGGTCGTGACCGACGCCGCCGGGCTCGCCCGCGCGTTCCTCAAGCTGGGGACGCGGGTCGGGGTGTACTCCGTGGCGGCCCGGACCGTGTCGGGCGTGGGGGCCCCGATCGCCTTCGAGGTCACCTTCACCGCCACGGCCACGGCCGCCCCGGCGGCCGAGCTGGTGGCGATCGCGGGCGAAGACCAGACCGCGGTGATCGACACCTTGAACGCCCCCGAGAGCCCCGACTTCAAGGGCCGGGACCCCAACCCGTTCGTGGTCCAGGCCCTGGACGCCTTCGACCAGCCGGCCTCCGGCGTGGCGATCCAGTGGCTCGTCTCGGACGGCGGGGGAACGCTCCTCGCCGCGACCACGGTGACCGACGCGACCGGGCTCGCCCAGAATCAGCTGATCGCTCCGACCGAGGGGCGGAACGCGGTCGTGGCGATCGCCGCCGGGACGAACGCGGTCGAGTTCGTGGTCACGGGCGTGGTGCACCAGCCGGACGCGCCGTGAGGCCGATCGGATCGGGATAGGGAACACACCCGGCCGTGATCCGCCGGGGCGTCCTCCCCCCTCATGTTCATGGTCCGAGGCCGGCCGTGAAAAGCGGACGGTTTCGACCATGAATACCGTTGGAAACCCGCGAACATTACGCGCCTGAGGTATCGGCCCAACTCCCGGGCCGTTTCGTGAACCCCCCGGCCGGCCGCGTATATTACCCCCAATGACCGCCAAAGCGCGCAAAACCAGCGGCCGGAAAACGGCGCCCAACCTGGTGATCGTGGAGTCGCCGGCCAAGGCGCGCACCATCGAGCGGTTCCTGGGGCCCGAGTTCGTGGTCGAGGCGTCGATCGGCCACGTCCGGGACCTGCCGCGCGGGGCCAAGGACGTGCCTGCGCGCTACAAGGAGGAGCCGTGGGCGCGGCTGGGGGTCAACGTCGACCAGGGGTTCGAGCCGCTGTACGTCACCGTACCGGGGAAGTCCAAGCAGATCACCAAGCTGAAGGGCCTCCTGAAGGGCGCCGAGGCGCTCTGGCTGGCGACCGACGAAGACCGCGAGGGGGAGGCGATCAGCTGGCACCTGTGCGAGCTCCTCAAGCCCGACGTCCCCGTCCGCCGGCTCGTCTTCCACGAGATCACGCGCGAGGCCATCGAACAGGCGCTCGAGACCCCGCGGGGGATCGACGAGGGGCTGGTCCGGGCCCAGGAGGCGCGTCGCATCCTCGATCGTCTCTTCGGCTACGAGGTGTCGCCGCTCCTGTGGCGGAAGATCGGGCCCAAGCTGTCGGCGGGTCGGGTGCAGAGCGTGGCCGTCCGGCTGGTCGTCGAGCGGGAGCGGGAGCGGCGGCGGTTCGTGGCGGCGGCCTGGCACGACCTCCTGGGGCGCTTCTCGCGCCGGAAGGGGGACGCTTCCGAGGATGGCTTCGGGGAGGCCTTCGAGGCCGGGCTCGTCTCGGCGGACGGCCGGCGCGTCCCGAGCGGCAAGGACTTCGATCCCACGACCGGGCAGCCCCGGGGCGAGGGGCTCCTGCTGCTGGACGAGCCGGCCGCCGCGGCGCTGGCCGAGCGCCTGCGGGGGGCCGAGTTCCGCGTCACGGCGGTCGAGGAGAAGCCGTACACGTCGCGGCCCGCCCCACCCTTCACGACGAGCACGCTCCAGCAGGAGGCCAACCGCAAGCTGGGCTTCTCGGCCCGGCGCACGATGCGGGTGGCCCAGAGCCTCTACGACAGCGGCCACATCACCTACATGCGGACGGATTCGACGCATCTGGCGGGCGTGGCGATCGAGGCCGCCCGCGAGCTCGTGAGGGCCGAGTACGGCGAGCGGTTCCTGCCCACGGAGCCGCGGACCTACCGGTCCCAGGTCAAGAACGCGCAGGAGGCCCACGAGGCGATCCGCCCGGCGGGGCACCCGTTCGAGCTCCCGGACGCTCTCCGGGCGGAGCTGTCGGACGAGGAATACTGTCTCTTCGAGTTGATCTGGAAGCGGACGGTGGCCAGCCAGATGGCCGACGCCCGCGGCCGCCGCATGACGATCACGATCGAAGGGGGCGGCGCGGTCTTCGAAGTCCGCGGAAAGACGATCGATTTTCCGGGCTACCTGCGGGCCTACGTCGAGGGGAGCGACGACCCCGAGGCCGAGCTGGCCGATCAGGAGACGCTCCTGCCGCCCGTCCGGGAGGGCCAGCCGCTGGCATGCCTGGCCCTCGAGGTCAAGGACCACACGACCCAGCCGCCGGCCCGGTACACCGAGGCGTCGCTCGTCCGGGCCCTCGAGCAGCGCGGGATCGGCCGGCCGAGCACCTACGCGTCCATCCTGGAGACCATCCAGGAGCGGGACTACGTCTTCCGGAAGGGGAACGCGCTCGTCCCGACCTGGGTCGCGATCTCGGTGACGCGGCTACTCGAGCGCCATCTCGCGGAGCTCGTCGACTACGAGTTCACCGCCGGGATGGAGGACGAGCTGGATGCGATCAGCCGCGGCGAGCTCGGGCACGTCGATTACCTGCGGCGCTTCTACTTCGGAAACGGCGACACCGGGCTCAAGGAGCTCCTGGAGAACAAGGTCGACGAGGTCGACGCTCGGGCGGTCTGCACGATCCCGATCGGCACGCCCGAGGGCGAGGAGCCGGTCGTGGTGCGGGTCGGCCGCTACGGTCCCTATCTCCAGCAGGGGAAGGACCGTCGGGCGTCGCTTCCCGAGGACCTGCCGCCCGACGAGCTGTCGCTCGAGCGGGCGGTCGAGCTGCTTCGTCAGGGGGCGCGCGCGGAGGAGCCGCTGGGCCACCATCCGCAGACCGGCCAGCCGGTGTACCTGAAGACGGGCCGCTTCGGCCCCTATGTGCAGCTCGGTGAGGGCGACGATGACGGCAAGCCGAAGCGGGCGTCGCTCCTGAGGGGCATGGAGCCCGAGGCGGTCGACCTCGAGACCGCGATCGGCCTGCTCTCGTTCCCGCGCGGGCTGGGGACCGATCCGAAGACGGGCCTGCCGGTCGAAGCCCACACCGGCCGCTACGGCCCGTACGTGAAGGCGGGCGACGAGACACGCTCGCTCCCCGCCGACGTCTCACCGCTCGAGGTCACGCTGGAGCAGGCGCTGGACCTCCTCGCCCAGCCCAAGCCGGGCCGCTCGAGGGGCCGGGCGCGGGCCGAGCCGCTCCGGACGCTCGAGCCCTCGCCAGAGACCGGGATGCCGATCGAGCTTCGCGACGGCCGCTACGGTCCCTACGTGACCGACGGCGAGACGAACGCCTCCATCCCCAAGGACCTGTCCCTCGACGACGTCACCCATGAGACGGCGGTCCGTCTCCTCGCCGAGCGGGCCGCGCACGCGCCGCGGGGGAGGCGTCGGGGCGGGAAGGGGGCATCCGGGAAGGCGTCGAAGAAGAGGGCCCGGAAGAAGGCCCCGAAGAAGGGCTCGAAGCCGTCGTGACGCGGGTGCGGGTGATCGGCGGCGGGCTGGCGGGCTGCGAGGCCGCCCTCCAGTGCGCGCGCGGGGGGGTGCCGGTGACCCTCCACGAGATGCGCCCCCGGCAATCGACGCCTGCTCACCGGACCGATAGGCTGGGCGAGCTCGTCTGCTCGAATTCGTTGAAGTCCACCGACGTCGCGAACGCCCACGGCCTCCTCAAGGCCGAGCTCGAGCGGCTCTCGTGCGCGCTCCTGGAGTGCGCGGTCGAGTCCCGGATCCCGGCCGGGGCGGCCCTGGGGGTCGACCGCGAGCGGTTTGCAGCGTCCGTCACCACGCGGGTCGAGTCCGAGCCGCTGATCGAGGTGGTGCGCGAGGAGCGGACCGATGTCGATCCGGACGAGATCACGATCGTGGCCACCGGACCGCTCACCTCGGAAGCCTTGACGCGCCGGATCGAGACGATCCTGGGCGCCCGGCGGCTCGCCTTCTACGACGCGATCAGCCCGATCGTCGCCGCGGACTCGCTGGCGGAGGGCCGGTGGTGGGCGGCCTCGCGGTACGGGAAGGGGGGTGACGACTACGTGAACTGCCCGCTCGACGAAGCGATGTACGACGCGTTCGTGGACGCCCTCGTCGAGGCCGACCCATACCCCCTCCACGCTTTCGAGGAGACGATGTTCTTCGAGGGGTGCCTGCCGATCGAGGAGATGGCGCGCCGCGGACGTGATACGCTCCGGTTCGGCCCCTTGAAGCCGGTCGGGCTGACGGACCCCACGACCGGCGAGCGGCCCCACGCGGTCCTCCAGCTCCGGCGCGAGAACGCCGACGGGACGATGCTGAACCTGGTGGGCTGCCAGACCCGGCTCCGGTACGGGGACCAGCGGCGCGTGTTCGGGCTCGTTCCGGCCCTGGCCCGCGCTGAGTTCCTGCGCTACGGGCAGGTCCACCGCAACACCTTCCTCCGGCATCCGACCGCGCTGGACGCGTTCGGCCGGCCCCGGGAGGGGTGGCCACGGCTCATGTTCGCCGGCCAGCTCACCGGGGTGGAGGGATACGTCGAGTCGATCATGAGCGGGCTCGTGGCGGGTTGGAACGCCGTCCGCCTCGGCCGTGGCGAAGAGCCGACCCTGCCGCCGCGCGAGACCATGGTCGGCGGCCTCTACCACTACCTGCGGACGGCGGACCCGGACGGCTTCCAGCCGATGAACGCCAACTTCGGCCTCCTCCCCGCGCCGGTCGTCGGAAGCCGCGACAAGCGCCTTCGAAGAGGGGCGCAGGCGGAGCGCGCGCTGGACGCGATCGAGGCGTGGGCGGCGGAGAACGATCCGGCCGTGGCGGAGGTAGGGTGAATCGCCGCGGCGCCCAGGAGCCCAGGATCGACGACTATCTGCGGTACCTGGCCACGGTCCGTCGCTACCGCCCCAACACGGTGGCCGCGTATCGCCGGGACCTCGAGGCGTGGCTCCGCTTCTGCGCCGAGCATCTCGGGTCCACCCGCATCGACCTGGACTCCGTGGACGCGTCCACCGTGCGGGCCTTCCTGGGCTACGGCAGCCGTCAGGGGCTGGCCCGGCGGTCGATCGCGCGCCGGCTGGCCGCGCTGCGGGGCTACTTCCGCCACGCGTGCCGGGAAGGGTGGGCGGATCGGAACCCGGCCCAGGCCGTCGCGCTCCCACGCCGGGGTCGCGCGCTTCCCCAGGTGCTCGGCGCGGACCCGCTGGCTGAGCTCCTGGACCGGATCGCGGAGGAAGACGGGTTCTACGCCCGTCGCCTGGCGGCCCTGCTCGAGCTGACCTATGGGGCCGGGCTGCGGGTCGGCGAGACGACCTCGCTGAGCTGGTCCGACCTCGACCTTCGCGGAGCCTCCGTACGGGTCTTCGGCAAGGGCGACCGCGAGCGCCGCGTCCCCCTGACCCGGCGGGCGGTGGGCGCCCTCGAGGCGTGGCGCGACGAGGCGGCGCGGTCGTGCGAGGCGATCCCTCGGGCCGTCTTCACGAGCCGAACCGGGCGGCCGCTATCGGTCCGGCAGGTCCAGCGGCTCGTGACCCGCGCCCTGACCCGGATCGCCGAGAGGAGCGGGGTATCGGCGCACACCCTCCGCCATTCGTTCGCGACCCACCTGCTGGACCGCGGGGCCGACATCACGGCCGTCAAGGAGCTGCTCGGCCACGCGTCGCTCTCGACGACCCAGCTCTACACGCACCTGTCGCGGGAACGGCTGAAGGCGGCGTATGATCTGGCCCACCCCCGAGCCTGACGCACGCAGGTCGTTG